>JAQBNV010000250.1 GCA_028288395.1 Adhaeribacter sp.
CGGGCAAAGTTGCTGGGGTTACCTACATCCATGGCGTTGGAAATGGTATGCTCCGATGGGCGGGGAATAAAGAAGCCGGTGTGCAAATATTCCGGTACAATATCGTTGGCGTTGGTGGCAGCAATAAATTTATGTACCGGCAGACCCATGCGTTTGGCCAGCAAACCACCCGTAATATTGCCGTAGTTGCCACTAGGCGTAGCAAAAACCACTTCCTGGCCTTTGCCTTTTACCTGCGCGTAAGCATAATGGTAATAAAACGATTGCGGAATGAGGCGGGCTATATTAATTGAATTAGCCGAAGTTAACTGCATTTTCTGGTTAAGGTCTTTATCCAGGAAAGCTTTCTTTACCAGGTATTGACAATCGTCAAAAGTGCCGTCTATTTCCAGCGCGGTAATATTCTGGCCCAGCGTGGTCAGCTGTTTTTCCTGAATATTGCTCACCTTGCCGCTCGGATAAAGAATAACCACGTTGATGCCGGCTACGCCCAAAAATCCGTTTGCCACCGCGCTGCCGGTATCGCCGGAAGTCGCCACCAAAACCGTAATCTGTTTCTGGCTATCCTGGGTAAAATGCGCCAGCAGCCGCGCCATAAACCGGGCGCCTACGTCTTTAAAAGCCGAGGTAGGGCCATGGAATAATTCCAGCGAATAAATATTGTCGTGCACCGATACCACCGGAATATCAAAATTCAGGCTGTCTTCTACAATCGTGCGCAAATCATCCCGGTCCATTTCATTTTTCAGCAGGGCGGTGGAAACCTCCAGGGCAATTTCGGGCAGGGTTAAATGCTGAATATTCTGAAAAAAGGTGGCAGGCAGTTGGGGGATGTGCGTGGGCATGAACAAACCGTTATCATCGGCCAGCCCTTTTACCACGGCTTCTTTTAAGCTAACTACCGGAGTTTGTTTATTGGTGCTATAGAAAGACATAATTTGGTTATCTTTTCGGTTGTCAAGGTTGAAAATAACCACTGACTTCCAGGTAATTTGAATTTTATTTATTAGTCAGATAAATCACAGTTCTGACTACAGTATTTTAGGCCCTTGTTTGTTTATTTTACTCACGTAACTGTGGTTGTCAATTTCGAATTGGCCGAAAGTTTGGGTCATGGCCCGGGCAACCTGCTGCGCTGTTTCGAGGGAACTGCTAAGAGCAAACATAGACGGGCCTGAGCCCGAAATACTCGCTCCCAGGGCACCGTTGATTAGGGCAGCTTCTTTTACTTCATCAAAGCCCGGTATCAGCATCGATCGGATGGGCTCAATGATAACATCCTGCAGCGAACGCCCGATTAAAGCATGATCCCCTTTCATGAGGCCGGCAATTAAGCCCGCAATATTGCCCCACTGCGTTACCGCATCTTTCAGGGTAATGCCTTTTTTTAATATTTTGCGGGCATCTTCGGTTTTTACCTCTATTTGCGGATGAATGATGGTACAATATAATTCCTCTGGGTACGGTATCTGAATAACATCTAAAGGGTCGTAGCTGCGCACCAGTACAAAGCCACCCAGAATAGCCGGGGCTACGTTGTCGGCGTGGGCTACGCCAGCAGCGGCTTTTTCGCCCTGCATGGCAAACTGCACCAAATCGGTTTGGGCAAGCGGCCGGCCTAATAATTCGTTAACGGCAAAAACACTGGCGGCCGCACTCGCCGAACTGGAGCCAATGCCGCTGCCGGGTTTTATTTTGGTGTGGAAGGTGATTTCGAAACCCTGCTCCGAGCCCAGGTGCTGCAAATAGGCCTGCAACGATACTACCGCCGTATTCTTATTTATATCGGCCGGAAAAACGGTGTCTTTCGTTTTGTTGATGACCGTAATTCCGGGTTCCGGGCGGGGACGTACTTCTATCTCGTCGCCGGGGGTTTCCAAGGCAAAACCCAGTACATCAAAACCACAGGCTACATTAGCCACCGTTGCCGGCGAAAAAACTCTGATACTCTCTTTCATTTATGTAATCCAAAGGCTCCTGGCCCTGGTTATAAATTATTACGCCGGGTGAAAACAACCACCCCTTTTATCCCTCCTAAACTTAGGTGGGAAATTAATTATTCTTTAGAGCTGCTGCAAAATACATGCTCCTAACCTTTCTATTCCGCTGGCGCGAGCGTCCCGCTCGTGTCTTTTATCATCTGATCTCCGGCCAAAAACATTTCAATAATTATAGGCTGGAAGCCTTTTTAGTAGGGGACACGAGCGAGACGCTCGCGCCAGTAGGTTATTTTAATTGCTAATCGCTAACAACTAAAAGCTAACCACTAATTTGCTATCCGGATAATATCGGCGAATACACCAGCAGCCGTTACTTCGGCGCCGGCGCCGGAACCTTTCACAATCAGCGGCTGTGCTTTATAACGCTCGGTGGTGAACAAAATAATATTATCGCTGCCCGATACCGCATAAAACGGATGTCCTTTTTCTATTTCCCGTAACTCGATGCGGGCTTTGCCTTCTTCCCACGAGGCAATCAAACGGTAACCTTTGCCTTGGCTTTCCAATTCGGCGCGTTGGACCTCAAAAACTTCTTCGTAATCCCGCAGGTTTTGCCAGAATTCGTCCATGGGGCCATCCTGCAGACAGTTAGCCGGTAAAAATGGTTTAATAGCTACATCTTCCAACTCCAGGTTTTCGCCAGTTTCGCGGGCCAGAATTAATATCTTGCGGGCTACGTCCTTGCCGCTCAAATCAATGCGCGGGTCGGGTTCGGCGTAACCCAGATCCATGGCTTCCTGTACCACGGTGCTTAATTTCTTATCGGCACTAACGGTATTAAACAGGTAGTTCATGGTGCCGGAAAATATTCCCTCAATCTTCAGCACGGTGTCGCCGCTGCGGATTAAATCGTTCAGGGTACTGATAATGGGCAGGCCTGCGCCTACATTGGTTTCGAACAGGTATTTAACGCCTCGTTTAGCGGCTAACGTTTTTAATTCTTTATAAGTATGATAACTGCCGGAGGCCGCAATTTTATTTGGGGTTACAATCGAAATGCTTTTGTCGAGCAACGTTTTGTATACCGAGGCTACTTCGGCGCTGGCCGTGCAATCTACAAAAATGGCGTTCGGGAGATTTAACTCCAGTATTTTGTCTACAAACGTATCGATGGTAGAAGGCTGCGTGGAGTGCTGGAGAGCCTCTTTAGAGGATTCCAGTGGAATACCCGCTTCGTTAAAAACTGCCGTTTTAGAATTCGATAAACCAATTAGTTTTAAGGCAATATTATGCCCTTTATACAGGGTTGCGGCCTGCCCGCTGATTTGATTCATTAAAGTGGCGCCCACGGTGCCGGTTCCTACCACAAATAAATGCAGGGTTTTTGTTTCCGACAAAAAGAACGATTCGTGCAGCGTATTCAAGGCTTTTTCTTCGTCTTTTTTCTGAATAACGCACGAAATATTTAATTCTGAAGTACCCTGGGCGATGGCGGTAATATTAATGCCATTGCGACCCAACGCGCTGAATAATTTGCCCGCTATACCGGGCGTGTTGCGCATATTGGAACCTACCAGCGCCACAATGGCCAGGTTGCTTTCTATCTGTACCTGATCGATGATGCCGGCCTGTATTTCCAGTCCAAATTCCGTTTCTACGGCCTGTTGGGCGCGGGTAGCGTCTTTCTGGTTAATCCCCACACTTATAGAGTGCTCCGAAGAGGCCTGGGTAATTAATATAACATTGACATTTTTCCGGGCCAGGGCGCCAAAGAAGCGCATAGCTACCCCCGAGGCACCTACCATGCCGCTGCCCGAAATGGTAAGCAACGCTATTTGTTCGATAGACGAAATACCTTTTACCGGCGCTTCGCTGGGCCGCGGATTTTGCGTGATCAGCGTGCCGTAAGCATCCGGGTCAAAAGTATTTTTTAGCCGGATAGGAATGCGGCGGCTCAAAGCCGGCTGAATCGTAGGCGGATAGATGATCTTAGCACCAAAGTACGAAAGCTCCAGCGCCTCTTCATAAGACATTTCTTCGATTGGAATGGCATTTTTTACCCGGCGCGGGTCGGCCGTCATCATGCCGCTCACGTCGGTCCAGATTTCGAGGCCTGAGGCTTCGATAGCGGCCGCAATAATGGCCGCTGTATAGTCTGATCCGCCGCGGCCCAGCGTGCTGGTGAGGCCATGTTCGGTGGTGCCCACAAAACCGGGGATTACCAGCAGGTTTTCGTTATCGGCCAGATAATTCTTTATATTCTGGTTTGTTAATTGGAAGTTTACCTTAGCGTTGCCAAAATTATTATCTGTAATAATAAAATTGCGGTAATCTACGGCTTCGGCCGGTAAGCCATTTTCTTTAAAAGCCTCGGCTATTATATACGACGACAGGCGCTCACCAAAACTCAAGATAAAATCCAGGGTTTTGGGGCTGAGTTCTTTCACCAGGAAAACCCCCTGCATGATATCTTCCAGTTCGTTCAGAATAAACTTAACGTTGGCTACAATGGAGCTTTGGCGCTTGGCATGAATCAGATCTTTGATAGCCGCCAGGTGCCGGTCTTCAATTTTAATTAATTCCTGTTTAAAGGTGTCGTCGCCGCGCTCGGCGAGCCGGCTCGTGTGCAGCAGGTGGTCGGTTAAACCGCCAAATGCTGATACGACCACTGCCAGTTGCTTAATAGAAGCATGCGACCGGACAATATCCAATACCTTTAATATATTTTCAGGAGTTCTTACCGAAGAACCACCAAACTTAAGAACTACCATGCGTTGTAATAAATTTGTAAGTTATTAAATCTCTTAATCCAAAATTAACTTTCTAAACCTTAGTTTAATAAGCTTAAGCCATCTTGCTTTTCTGTTCGCCAATAAACCGGCTGATTTGCCTGAATTGGAAAATTTTAAATATCGTGTCATAAAGGGTAACAAAGTTTAAATATTTTAAAAATATTTAACCAAGCTGCCTTCTGATTGTCTTTTATGGGTGCCAATATGAAAAAATACTAGCGGAATTAAAATTTATATTTTGTTTTGTTCTAAATTATTAATTACTTAGCGGCCCAAAATAAACGTTTACCGGAGTAAGAAAGAACATGAACTTCCACCAGACCATTCTAAGCCGAATTATTTTTAGCGTCATTATTGACGCTAAGCGGTTAATGGTGTGATTTAGTTTATAGATATAAGTTAAGCGCCATTCCCGAAAGAGTGGCGCTTTTATTTTAAATGTGCCGGTGGCGGGAATTATATTTGACCGAAAGAGATTTTTAACTGCATATTTAAACCCATGAGCACTAAACTAAACCGTTACAGCTATATCGTTACCCAGGAAGAAACCAATCCGGCTGCCCAGGCCATGCTGCACGCCATCGGGCTCAGCGATGCCGACCTGCAAAAAGCGCAGGTAGGTATCGTAAGTACCGGTTTCGATGGCAATCCCTGCAACATGCACCTGAACGATCTGGCCAAGCTCGTTAAAGATGGGGTAAACAGCACCGCAGATGTTTTAGGTTTAATATTTCATGCCATCGGGGTTAGTGATGGTATTTCAATGGGTACGCCCGGTATGCGCTATTCGCTGCCTTCGCGCGATATTATTGCCGACTCTATCGAGACGGTGGTAAATGCCCAGAGTTACGACGGCGTAATTGCCGTGGTGGGTTGTGATAAAAACATGCCCGGCGCCATGATTGGCTTTGCCCGGTTAGATCGTCCGGCCATTTTGGTTTACGGCGGAACTATTGCTTCCGGCCGGTATAGCGATGCGGCCAATAAATTCACTGATAAAAAATTAGATATCGTTTCGGCGTTTGAAGCCTTAGGCGAAAAATATGCCGGCACCATCACGCCCGAAGATTTTAAAGGCGTAATTCAGCATGCTTGTCCGGGGGCGGGTGCCTGCGGCGGGATGTACACAGCCAATACGATGTCATCGGCTATTGAGGCAATGGGGATGAGCTTGCCTTACAGCTCTTCTAACCCGGCGCTAAGCCCCGATAAAAGTGAAGAGTGCGTGCAGGCCGGTATTGCCATCCGGCACCTGTTGGAAAAAGACATAAAACCGTCGGATATATTAACGAAAGAAGCCTTTGAAAATGCGATGGTAGTAGTAACCGTATTAGGTGGTTCTACCAATGCAGTATTACACTTACTGGCCATTGCCAAAACTATGGGCGTGGATATTACTATCGACGATTTTCAGCGCATCAGCAATAAAACGCCTTTATTGGCCGATATGAAACCCAGTGGTAAGTACCACATGGAAGCGGTATACGCCATCGGTGGTATTCCGGCCGTTATGAAAATGTTGCTGAAAGCAGGATTGCTGCACGGTGACTGCTTAACCGTAACGGGCAAAACCATTGCGGAAAATTTAGCCAATGTGCCGGATTTACCCGCTGACCAGGACGTGATCATGCCCCTGGATAAACCCATAAAAGAAACCGGCCACCTGCGCATTTTATACGGCAACCTGGCTGAAGGCGGGGCTGTGGCAAAAATTACCGGTAAAGAAGGAGAGCTTTTTGAAGGTACGGCCCGCGTATTCGACGGCGAGTTTGAGGCCAACGATGGTATTCTGGCGGGTAAGGTAAAAGAAGGCGATGTATTGGTTATCCGGTACGAAGGCCCGAAGGGCGGTCCGGGTATGCCTGAAATGTTAAAGCCAACGTCTTTGATAATGGGCGCTGGTTTAGGTAAATCGGTAGCCTTGATTACCGATGGTCGTTTCTCGGGCGGCTCCCACGGGTTTGTAGTGGGCCACATTACCCCGGAAGCCCAGGAAGGCGGCATGATTGCTTTGCTCGAAGATGGCGATAAGATAACAATTGATGCGGTAAATAATCGCCTGGAAGTAAGCTTGAGCGCGGACGAAATTGCCCGCCGCCGGGCTGCCTGGACGCCGCATCCATTGCGTAAAACATCGGGTATTTTATATAAATACGCTAAATCCGTTTCGTCGGCATCCGAAGGTTGTATTACCGATAAATAATTTATTCAATTGGTAATCAGTAGATAATAAAAAATAAATCTTCGGCAGGGAATATTTATCTTTGTAAATAGGTTGATTAAAGAAGAAACTTAAGGTTAAAAATCATGAGTGTAGCACTTGAAATAAAGGAAAAGGAACCGAAACCGGAGACTAAAAAGATGTTGGTTACTGGTGCGCAAGGCGTTTTACTTTCGTTGCTGGAAGAAGGCGTCGATACAATTTTTGGCTACCCGGGTGGTGCCATTATGCCTATTTATGATGCACTATATGATTTTTCGGATCGGCTGACCCATTACCTGGTCCGGCACGAACAGGGAGGTGCTCACGCTGCTCAAGGGTATGCCCGTATTACGGGTAAGGCTGGCGTTTGTTTTGCTACTTCGGGCCCGGGCGCTACCAACCTGATTACCGGTATTGCCGATGCCCAGATAGATTCTACTCCTTTGATTTGCGTTACCGGCCAAGTGTTTTCGCATTTGCTGGGTACAGATGCTTTCCAGGAAACCGATGTACTGGGTGTAACCATGCCGGTTACCAAGTGGAGTTACCAGGTTACCCGTGCCGAAGAAATTCCTGAGGCCATGGCCAAGGCTTTTTATATTGCCACTTCCGGCCGGCCCGGCCCGGTATTGATTGATATTACGAAGGATGCCCAGAATGCCACTTTCGAATATGAATATAAGAAATGGAATAAAATTGCCAGTTATTTCCCGGTGCCTAAATTAAAACAGTCCGAAATAATTGCGGCGGCCGAATTGATTAACCAGGCTAAAAAGCCTTTTGTAATCTGGGGGCAAGGTGTTTTGCTGGGCCGCGCCGAGGAAGAGTTTAAAGCTTTTATCGAAAAAGCAGGTTTGCCGGCGGCCTGGACCATCCTGGGTTTATCGGCTCTCGAAACCGAACATCCGCTAAACGTGGGTATGCTGGGTATGCACGGCAATTACGGACCTAACATCAAAACTAACGAATGCGATGTGCTGATTGCCATTGGTATGCGCTTCGACGACCGGGTTACCGGCGATTTAAAGCGGTATGCCAAACAAGCCAAAATCATTCATATCGAAATTGACGCGGCTGAAATTAATAAAAACGTCCACGCTGATGTAGCCGTGAACGCCGATGCCCGTGAAGCGCTGCAAGCTCTCCTGCCGTTGGTAGAAAAAAGAGAACACAAGGAGTGGGTACAGAGCTTTTTTGATGCCTATAAAATAGAGTTCAACCAGGTAATTCGAGAACAATTATTCCCTACTACCTCCGGCGGCATTCAAATGGGAGAGACCGTTCGGATTATTTCGGAGCTGACGGAAGGAAAAGCAGTTTTGGTAACTGATGTGGGCCAGCACCAAATGGTGGGAATGCGCTATTATAATTTTAAAGAAACACGCAGCAATATTACGTCAGGTGGTTTAGGTACCATGGGATTCTGTTTGCCGGCGGCCATGGGGGCCAAAGTTGGTGCTCCCGACCGGCAGGTAGTAGCCATCATCGGCGATGGCGGGTTTCAAATGACCCTGCAGGAGTTAGGTTGCATTTTCCAGTACCAGATAGGCGTGAAGGTGGTAATCCTGAATAATAATTTTCTGGGTATGGTACGCCAGTGGCAGCAACTTTTCCACCAGAAACGGTATTCGTTTACCGAAATGGTGAACCCCGATTTTGTGGGTATTGCCAAAGCCTATGGTATTGCCGGCAGTAAAGTATCCGAGCGCGAATACCTGCAGGGGCAAATAAAACAAATGCTGGCGCACGAAGGGCCTTACGTGTTGGAGGTTGTGGTGGAGAAAGAGGAAAACGTTTTTCCGATGGTACCTGCCGGCGAATCGGTCGCTAATATCCGGTTAGATTAACGAATAAATATTTTAAATATCAATAGTATCAAATAGTCGGTTTGGGTTTAAGTCTTAAGTAATGGATAGAAGTCCTGATTTTTATCTTATAACTTACAACTTTTATAACTTACAACCTCAACCGGCAGCAGCGAGATAACAAGCAGCAATAATGGAAACAATGCCCAATTATTCCAGTTCAGAAGAAAGAAATTATACCATATTTGCCTTTACGGAGAACAAAGTAGGCCTGCTGAATCGGATTGTCATCATATTTACCCGGCGTCATATCAATATCGAAAGTCTGACGGCCTCTGAGTCGGAGGTGCCGGGCGTATACCGTTATACCATTATTATCCGGGCCCGGTACGAGCAGGTCGAAAAACTGGTAAAGCAAATTGCCAAACAGGTAGATGTGTTGCGCGCTTCTTTTTATCCCGAAGAAGAAACTATTTTCCAGGAAATAGCCCTCTACAAAATTCCGATGACCTCTATGATTAACAGCCACGAGGTAGAGAAAATTGTCCGGGACAGCCACGCCCGCATTCTAACGGTCGATCCCCTTTATATAATCATTGAAAAAACGGGGCATCTGGACGAAACCCGGGCGCTTTTCGAACAGCTGAAACCGTTTGGTATTTTGCAGTTTTCCCGCTCTGGCCGGGTGGTTATAACCAAACACATGAAAGACCTGAGTGCCTATTTAAGAGAGCAAGCCGAGGCCTATCTTTAACCGGTTGCCTAGCCCATTTGTTTGGGTGAGAAGGCTCGGTGCCAAGAGATAACCGCCGGGAATAATTCTGTTTTTAGCGGTTGTATCTGGAAGGGGCCAGCGCGGATAAAACCTGAGTAATAAAAATAACGCATGGATTAAATCCATGGCTGATTGATTAATAAAAAATCACTAATTAATAAAAAGTAAAACAATGGCAAAAAT
>JAQBNV010000161.1 GCA_028288395.1 Adhaeribacter sp.
GTAAAATTTGTAATTTTTTTGCAGTTCTTCCCCTGCCGTTTCCATATTCGATAGAAAAGACGTACGGCGACTGAGTCCGGTCAGGGACCGGCTGATTCCTTCCAGGTTGGCGTAGTTCAGCAGCCAGTTCTGTTTAATCATATAAGGCAAAAAATATTTAACTTTTTCGGGCAAAATAGCCTCGTAGCGGTTGATAAGCGCATACACCCGTTGAGAATAATTTGCTAAACTTTCGCCGGAATAATTATTAAATTCTTTCGCCAGGAAATGATCGTAATAAATATCGGCAATTACCCCGGCAAATTTTTTGTAACCTGGCCGTAACCGGTCCTTGGATTGGTGAACCACGGGGTGCGTATCGGTAAAAGTATCGATCTGGCGGTGCAAGACAACACCCTGGGCTATTTTTTCGGGTAGTAACTGTACCTGCTTGCCCCGCACAGAATCGGCAATAAAATTACCAACCAATAATTCTTCATCGTCGCCGGAAAGAAAAGAATGCGCTAAATAATTCAAACCAATCTGTTTTAAAATTCTAAATATAATAAACAATACATACCTGCCAGGGTTTATAGTGTGGTACTGCCAGAAAGGGCTGAGCATAACTTTTGCTTTATCGTCGCGTACCCTTAACCATAATTACAGACCTAAAACTATGGAAAATAAACCAAATGAAAATTTGCAAACCTTGGCAGAAAAAATAAAAGATATTAAAACGGCTATGCTGGTAACCGCTGAAAGTGACGGCACGCTCCGGGCGCGCCCCATGCAAACGTTGAAGTTTGAAGGAAATTACCTTTGGTTTTTAACCAGTAGCGATTCGGCCAAATCGCAGGAAATCAGAAATGAGAGCCATGTAAACCTTACCTATGCCCAGGAAAGCGATAAATTATACGTTTCCGTTTCGGGTATTGCAACCATTAGCCGGGATCGCCAGAAAATAGAGGAATTATGGAGTGCGCCTTTTAAAGCCTGGTTTCCGGAAGGGAAAGAGGACCCCAATATTGTGGTGTTACGCGTAGAAATTACCCAGGCCGAATATTGGGACACCCCCACCAGTCCCGTGGTACATTTGATTGGCTTTGCCAAAGCAGTGGTAACCGGGGAAAGCTACCATCCCGGCGATAATGAAAAAATAAATGTGACAAAATAAGCAACACGAAAAGGAGAACCAGTTTCTCCTTTTTTATTTTAAATAAGTAAAATTAGGATCAACTTTAATTTCAGGTTAATACCTTGCCTTCTTTGCCCGCCGCTGCTATTACAACCTTAACTTTATTTGGCATCCGGCCGGGTCATTGGCGCTGGGGCCTAGCCCAAATGGGCACCATGCCACCCCGCTTAAAGCAAACCGAAGGATTGCAGTTTTTTAAATTACTGGGTAGTGGCAAAGGACGTGTTTTTAGTTTAACGCCCGATTTTTATTTGTACGGTTTAATAGCCGTTTGGGAAAACGAAACCACTGCCGACCAATTTCTGAATCATTCCGCTGTTATAAAAGAATACGATGTACACTGCCACGAGCGCTGGACAGTTAAATTGCAGGCCCTGAAAGCCCACGGGCTTTGGGATGGGCAGGCACCTTTTGTACCTACGGCTGATATAAAAAACACATCCGGGCAAATGGCCGTTTTAACCCGCGCCGCCATAAACCTGCGGGCCTTACCGGCTTTCTGGAAATACGGAAAAGAAACGAGTAAAGCTTTAGATGCCGCACCTGGACTCGTGGCGGCCGTTGGTCTTGGAGAATTGCCATTTGTCCGGCAGGCAACTTTCAGCATCTGGGAGAGCGAACAGCACATGGTCCAATACGCTTACAAAAATGCCCACCACCAACAGGTAATCCGAAAAACCCGCCAAGACAATTGGTACAGCGAAGAACTGTTTGCCCGCTTCCGGGTTATTTCCGCCGCCGGGTCCTGGAAAGGCCGCAACCCCTTAGCCATTTGATTATTTTTCTGCTGTAAAATTTTAATAATATTATCTAATTTTAATATTTCCACCCTAAGAGCTCTTCTGTTACGCTATCTCCCTGCATTCTGGTTAACGTACAACCAATCTTCCAGGGTACATGGCTAGGAATAACAGGTTTTAAAGAAAAAGCCCAAGTGCTTATTATTTTCAATAGGAAAGCTCATTCTTGTTGAATATTTATAACTAATTGACTTATATTGCAGAATTAATCAAAATGAAAACCGGCTGGTTAGTCCGGCAATATTTTCCTTAACAGCCAATATCCGAATTACTAATAAAAGCATGTCAGATTACAACTTTAATCAGATAGAAAAAAAGTGGCAACACTTCTGGGCCCAGAAACAAACCTATAAAACCACCACCGACCAAAACAAACCCAAGTACTACGTGCTGGATATGTTCCCGTACCCCTCGGGCGCCGGTTTACACGTGGGACATCCGCTGGGTTATATTGCTTCGGATATTGTGGCGCGTTACAAAAGACAAAAGGGTTTTAACGTATTGCACCCCATGGGTTTCGACGCGTTTGGTTTACCGGCCGAGCAATACGCCATCCAGACCGGGCAGCATCCGGCTATTACCACGAAAGAAAACATCTCCCGCTACAAAGAACAATTAAGCAGCCTGGGATTTTCTTACGACTGGAGCCGCGAAGTGCGAACTTCTGATCCGAATTATTATAAGTGGACCCAATGGATATTTTTGAAATTATTCCAAGCCTGGTACAACCAGGAAACTGATAAAGCCGAACCCGTTGCCACCCTGCTGGCTAAGTTTGAGCAGAATGGAACGGCCGGCGTAAAAGCCGCCTGCGACGAAGAAGAAAGAACACTTTTCTCTGCCGCCGAATGGCAAGCCATGTCGGAGAAGCAACAATCCGATATATTGCTGCAATATCGCCTGGCTTTTTTGTCGGAGGCAACGGTGAACTGGTGCCCGGCCTTGGGAACGGTATTGGCCAACGACGAGGTAAAAGATGGCGTAAGCGAACGCGGCGGCTATCCGGTGGAGCGCAAGAAAATGCAGCAATGGAGCCTGCGCATCACGGCTTACGCCGAACGCCTGCTGAACGATATAGAAAACCTGGACTGGACCGAAGCCATCAAAGAAATGCAGCGCAACTGGATTGGCAAATCTTTGGGTGCCGAATTGAATTTTAAAGTAAAAGATTCGGAACGGCAGCTTAAAGTATTTACGACCCGGGCCGATACCATTTACGGCGTTACTTACCTGGCGATTGCGCCCGAGCACGAATGGGTGCCGGAGCTAACTACCCCGGAACAACGGCAGGTTGTGGAAGAATATGTGAGCACCGCCAAAAACCGCTCTGAACGCGACCGGATGAGCGATGTTAAAACCATTAGCGGTGTGTTTACCGGCTCCTACGTGCTGAACCCCCTGAACGGTGAAGAAACTCCGTTGTGGGTGGCCGATTACGTGCTGGCAGGTTACGGAACCGGCGTGGTGATGGCCGTACCGGCAAGCGATATCCGCGACTTTAATTTTGCTAAGCATTTTGACTTGCCTATTGTAGCGGTAATTGAAGGTACTACCACCGACGAAGTATACGAAGCCAAAGAAGGTAAAATAATCAATTCCGACTTCCTGAACGGACTAGAGGTAAAAGACGCGCTGGTAGCCGCCACCGCTAAATTCGAAGAAATGGGTATCGGCCAGGGAAAGGTAAACTACCGCATGCGCGACGCTATTTTCGGCCGGCAACGCTACTGGGGCGAACCCATTCCGATATATTACAAGGACGGTATTCCGCAGCCCTTGCCGGAATCGGAATTGCCTTTGGTTTTGCCCGAAATTGATGCCTATCTGCCCACTGAAACCGGAGAGCCGCCTTTGGCCCGCGCCAAAGACTGGAAGTATAAAGGAGAATATCAATATGAACTGAGCACCATGCCGGGTTGGGCAGGCTCCAGTTGGTATTATTTGCGCTATATGTCGCCGGATAATAACGAACGTTTCGTTACAGCTGAAGACGAGCAATATTGGCAAACCGTAGATTTATATATTGGTGGCTCAGAGCACGCCACCGGCCATTTGTTATATTCCCGTTTCTGGTACAAGTTCCTGTACGATTTAGGCTTGGTTTCTCAAGTCGAGCCATTCCGGAAACTAATTAACCAGGGCATGATTCAGGGCCGGTCAAATTTTGTTTATAGGGTAAAAGGAGATAAGAATATATATGTTTCCAAAAACAGAATAGGTGATACTTGGACACAAGAAGAATTAGAAAGAACAGGATTAAGTGAAACCCCTATTGGAGAATACACCCCGCTGCACGTAGATGTGAACATTGTGGAGAATGATGTGCTAGATTTAGAAGCCTTTAAAATTTGGCGTGCTGAAAACGTGGAGGCTGAATTTATCCTGGAAGACGGAAAATACCATTGCGGTGTGGAAGTGGAAAAAATGTCCAAATCTAAGTACAACGTGGTGAACCCGGATGTGCTGGTAGACCGGGTGGGTGCTGATACGCTGCGCATGTACGAGATGTTTTTGGGCCCGCTGGAGCAGTTTAAACCCTGGAATACGAACGGCATCGACGGCGTACACAAGTTCCTGAAGCGCTACTGGAAATTATTCTTTGATAATAATGGCAACTTTGCCGTTTCGGAAGAAGAACCGACCCCGGCCGAACTGAAAACCTTGCACAAAACTATAAAAAAGGTAGAAGAAGATATGGAGCGCCTGTCGTTTAATACTTCGGTGAGTACCTTTATGATTTGTGTAAACGAGCTTATCACCCTCAAAAGCAACAAAAAAGCTATTCTGGAACCGCTCACCGTTATTCTGGCTCCTTACGCGCCGCACATTACCGAAGAAATCTGGTCTTTGCTGGGCTACTCCGAAAGCATCACGTACGAAGCATTCCCGGCTTGGCAGGAAAAATATTTAATAGAAAGCTCATTTGAATACCCTATTTCGGTTAATGGTAAAATGCGGGGCAAACTGGCTTTCCCCACCGATACCCCAAAAGAAGAAATTGAAAGAGAAGTTATCGCTTCAGGTATTCTGGAAAAGTACCTCGAAGGAAAAGCCCCCAAGAAAATAATTGTGGTGCCTAATAAAATTGTAAACGTTGTGGTTTAAATTTGTTACAAGTTTTACTTTTTAAAATTTAATTCCATTAAAAAGTGAGCCGCTAATAATTAGTGGCTCACTTTTATTTTGATGATACCAGTACTGGTGAACTACGCTCCATCCAACATTTATAAATTCGGGAAAAAATAAAATTGGTCCCTCTCGCAGGAAATTAATTTATTAGAGCATGTTTAAATTTTGAAGAACCTACTTATCCCGGTCATTCTGGAAGATTCTTCTGCGTAGGTCACGCACAAGATTCTTCCAGAATGATGCAGGTGAAGGGTAATAAGGGACGTTTTTATTAAAGTTATCGGAAATATTCCCTTTCAATAAAGCCCAGGTTCTAAATTTTAAACAAGCTCTAAAAACCTTACCGGCAACTAACCTATTCGGCTAGGTTACCTGAATTATACCAAATCGTTTAAACTACCTCCCAAGTTTATATCTTCCGCCTTGGAATTTTACATCAGGATTATATTTTACCCAGTAGTAGTCTTTCAACCGAGTTATGATTTGTAATTTATGTATTTTATTTACACTTAAACAGGCAAACGCTGCCGGAAACTCTATTGGATAGGAGAATCTTCACCGAGAAGCTTTAACACGTTGCATGTATGAAACCCAGACTCCCGGTTTAAAAACGAGAAATTTTTAGAATTTTATGGAAAATCTTTCATCAGTTTGATATAACTAATATTATTGACTTCAAAATTCTATCGGATTTAATATTTGATAGAATTCAATGGGCAAAGCATTTCGGACAAAAGAATATTTTTAATTTTTGCTTTCTAATTCTTTCCGAACCATTTTTAGCCGTAAGTAGAACATCAAAACCAGCAAGGTGAGCGCGCCGAAACTATATACCGAATGGTTTTCGAGCACTTTAAACGCCGCAGCGCCAACTAAATCCCGGATATTTCCGCCAATCAATACACAGCTCAAAACCAAAGCTATTTTACCGCCAGTTGGCAAATGCCCGAAGTGGTAGAGTAAAAAAACAATGCAGGGCAGTAAAAATAAAAAAGCATTGAGGCTGGTAAAAGCAAACAAAGGAATTAACCCTATTAAAACCGCTCCCTCAGCCACCGCGGGTTGCGGCAGGGAACGACCTTTCCGGATAAAGTATAGCAGCAAAACTCCAATGCCGGCCAGAATTATCAATTGAAAAATCCGGGCAGCCTTAGCATCAATAAGCAATAATTTAAGCGGCGTATACCGGCCCAGGACAGAAAATATGGTATGATTTCCTTCCTGCAATAAACCTTGCTTGGCTGCCAGTTCTATAGCCAATTCCCTGAACCAACTTAAATAAAGTGCCTTAAAATCTGCTAAACCGGGGTAAAATATTAACGGTAATAAACCTAGAATTAAAACCAGCAGGATGGTAAAGCCCAAGCTTAAATATTTTTTCTTCAGGAAAAAATAAGGTAAAAATATTAACCCGAAAGGCTTAATAAATAAACTGAAAGCCAGGATAAAAGACGCTGTTTTGTACCTTTTCTGAATAAATAGGTGCAGCATCAAAACGTATAAAGCCAGCAACAACAGGTTAACCTGTCCCAGATGCCACTCCCGGTGAATATGCACACCCACTCCTAAAAATGCCAGGAACAAAACCCTATTTTTCTGAAAAGCAGATTTATTTACTTCCGGTCCGGTTGTAAGTTTATAATAAGCATTTAATACATAACCCGCCAGAAAAGTTAAGAGAAACCAGTAAACAATTTTAGCCGCTGAAAAAGGCAACACCAGGAGCGGAATAAAATAGAAAGCGCTGGTGGGCGAATATTTAAAAACGTAATGCCCATCGGCTTTAATGCGGTATAGCTCCTCCCCTTGCCACAAACGACTGGCAGATTTGTAATAAACCTCTAAATCGGGGGAGTAAAAACGTTGGTTAATTATTTCGCCGATTAACAAAATCAGGCTGATGAAAACCAGAAAATAAAACCAAATATTTTTTTGGTAAAACATTCGCCGCATAAGCAATCAGGGGTTTATGGCCGAAGCTATTGTTAAATTATTAGCCTGGTTTATGTTGCTGCGCACCCTCATTATTTTTAGCTGCATTATCTTAAGGCTTTCAGGAATATTAAGAATGAAAGAATAAATTTTAGTCCCTCGCTATATTTTTCTTACCGGCCATTATAATTCAGGGTCTGGTACCCGATAATTAAATCCGTTCTGGCTCCGGGCGGGCGGTAATATACAATAATATCGTATTGGTTTTCGGTGAGGTTGTAGCTGCCTTCCAAGTAAGTCTCGTCGGGTATGGCGGAAGTTTGTACAGCGTAATCGTAGTTATAATAACCCTGCTTTAACAATGCCCTGCCGGTATATTGCTGCGTGGCGGCATTATAGCTCATTTGCAGTTCTTTTTTAAGTTGCCAATCGGCCAGCTCCCCGTATAAATAAACGTTGCCGGGGGCGGGCTGCGGAACAGCCAATGTAAAGGTTACCCAGTTATAATCGCCGTTTAAAGCGCCGTTGCCGTATTCCCGGTTGCCTATTAAGTATTTCCCGTTAATATCTATTTGGGAACCAAACGCCTCCCGGGCCCGGTTTTGATCAGGTTGTAATAAAATTTCTTCCGGAACAGCTTCCCGGTTGGCAGTAGCTACGTTGGCTCCCAGCGAGCGCATGCTGCGGGTATCAAAAAAACGGTACTCGTTAAGCCCCGGAAAACTGTTTTCGTAGTTAAAATAGGTAAACTCCAGCTTCCGTTGGGCATCGCGCACGTACAAGGGTTTTAAATTCTGGATGGCATTATCCCACCGGTTATTTTGCCGCAATGCTACTTTTACTTCCTGGCTGGGGTTTACCAACGGATATTGGTTATACCGGATTTCAAAATCTATTTGCTGGTACGCCAAACGTTCTTTAACTCCCATGGGTAAAACAGCCCGGGCTCCCACGCTTACCCGCTGTTCGTAAACGAGTATGCGCCGCGAAATTACGGAGCGGCCGCTCTGGTCTGTTACCACCATCAAGTAATTACCGCTTAATTTTACGGGCGGCAATACAAACCGGTAATGATAATATTTTACTTTTGTGTTGAAGGAGGGCGTTATATCGGTTATGTAAAACTCATTAAAATCCTGCATGAACTGGCTTTGCGTGATCCGGGCTTCCGTCCAATCAGCGTTACAATAAATAAATTTTACCAAAAACCGCTGTTGTGGCGCGTTCAGTTGATCGAATTCCAGCACAATGGGTTGCTCCTGCGATAGCGGAATCACCGGCGGGTTCAATACTTCTTCGGGGTGGCCGCTCTTTACATAGCATTGCACCGTTTTTACATTGGCATCATAGGTGTAATCTTCGAAGCGTACCGGCGTATTGACATTAGCTGCGCCGACGCTACCGGCAGCAGATCCACCGGTTTGTTGGGCCAGTGGAACGCAGCCGTGCCAGCCCAAAGCGAGTAGCACCACCGATAAAAGAAAAAATTTATTTACTACCCTCGCTCCCAAATCGTGCCCTGATTTAAACAGATTTTATTTTTATTTCCAGGTTTTCAACCGATTCCATCAGGGTTTCCCATTGGCTGTTTTTGGCATCCAGGGCTTTTTTCACGGCTTCAAATTTTAAGGTTATATCTTTCAGCGAGGATATATTACTGTATACCTTCGGATCGGCCAATTGCTTTTCGTACCCCGCCAACTCCTGCTCAAAATTTTGTACTTCCTGTTCTACCTGTTTCAACTGGGTGTTCAGGCGTTTCAAATCCTGTTGCAGGCTGCCGTTTTGGTTGGCGGCAACTGGTTGTTTTTCTTCGGCAATAGGTTTAGGAGCGGGGGCAGGTGGTTTAATGCCGTTTTTACGGGCGTCTTTATCCCGTTGTTCCATAAAATATTCGTACTCGTGGTAAGTACCCGGATATTCTTTCAGCTGGTAATCATCAATATACCAGATTTTATTCGCTACGTTTTCGACAAAATACCGGTCGTGGGAAATAACCACAAAAGTGCCTTCGTACTGCTCCAAAGCCTGAATCAGAATATTCACCGATTGCATGTCCAGGTGGTTCGTTGGTTCATCGAGCAACAGAAAGTTAGCTTCCGAAATAAGGGTTTTGGCCAATGCTACCCGCGATTTCTCACCACCCGATAAAACCTTTATTTTTTTGAATACCTGGTCGCCGGTAAACAGGAAGGAGCCCAGGATGGTACGTAGCTCCATTTCGTTGCGCTTGCTGCCGGCTTCAGTTAGTTCCTGCAGAATTTCGTTTTCTACGTTCAGCGACTCCAACTGATGCTGCGCGTAAAAAGCCATAATTACATTATGGCCCAACTGGCGCTTGCCTTCCACGGGCTCAGTACCCGCGATAAGCCGCATGAGCGTAGATTTACCTTTACCATTGGCCCCAATTAAGGCAATTTTATCGCCCCGCTCAATATTTACGTTGGTATCCCGAAAAATCAATTTTTCGCCGTAACGTTTACTTATGTGCTCGAGGCGCAGAATATGACGTCCGGGTTGGGTATTAAACTGGAATTTAAAATTAACTTTTGGTGCGTCGGAAGCTACGTCTTCTATCCGCTCTAACTTATCCAACGCCTTTACCCGCGATTGGGCTTGCTTAGCTTTACTGGCTTTGGCTTTAAACCGCTCGATAAACCGCTCCGCCTGCCGTATCTGGGCCTGCTGGTTTTCGAAAGCGCCTTTCTGAATTTCGTTGCGCTGCTCTTTTTCTTCTAAATAAAAGCTGTAATTACCGGCATATACATTTAATTTTTGCTGGGCCACCTCAACGGTCATGTTGGTGGTTTTATCTAAAAATTCCCGGTCGTGCGATACAATTACTACCGCGCCCTCGTAAGCTTCCAGGTAAGACTCCAGCCATTTAATAGAAGGTAAGTCCAGGTGGTTAGTAGGCTCATCGAGTAATAAAAGCGAGGGCTCCTGTAGTAATATTTTAGCCAGCATTACCCGCATGCGCCACCCACCCGAAAAAGTTTTAAGCGGTTGCTGCAATTCCTGCGTAGAAAAACCTAAACCTTCGAGTATCTCCTCGGCTTTGCTTTGAATATTATAACCGTCCAGGGCTTCAAATTGCTCCTGAAACTTGGCTAGTTTATCTACCAGTTCGTCGCGGTAATCGGTTTCAAACTCCTGCAGTACCTCTTCTATTTTTTTCTGCAAAGCCAACGCTTCGGAAAAGGCTTGCATGGCCACCGATAAAATACTTTCGTGGGTATCGTACGATAATAAATCCTGGTTCAGAAAGCCCAGCGAAGTTTCCCGGCTCATCTGAATGGAACCGCTATCGGGTTTGTACTCCCCTACCAATACGCGCAGCAAGGTAGATTTACCGGTACCATTCAGCCCGATCAGGCCGATTTTATCTTTTGGTTTTATGTGTAAGTTGGCATCCTCGTACAAGGCCCGGCTGCCAAAATGAAAGCTGAGATTATTAATTGAAATCATGAAACGAATAGGTAATAAAATGCAAAGATATGGTTTTAAAGAGTATATAAATAATTCCCTTTCTAAAACCCTTCATCCGTAAGTATAAAATTATTTTAAGCCGCCGGCTAGTGTCACTTTTAAAGATAAATTAGGGTAAATTATGGGGTTTCCGAAGAAAATATTACTACATTTCAAACCGTTCGGCGGACGCATTTACGTTAGTTATTATTTTAATTGCTTTTGCTTCTATTGCGGACATGGCTCGTACAGTAAGCCCGCGCGGGTAGCTTATAGCCAGTAGAAACGCTTTGATATTTTTAATCAATTTAAACTTAAACCAAACAGGTGATTGCCATTGTATCCTTATTAGACGAAGAACATAGCCGGAAGGTGAAGTCGCTGATTGACCAGATAGAAGAGCATTTTGGCTTAACCGGGGTTCAGATGACACCTTATCCGCACATTACCTGGCTTTTAGCGGATTTAGGAGGAGAATTCCAAAACCTGAAAGAATGCTTAAGGCAAGTTGCTGGTAAAGCAGTTCCTTTTAATATTTTAACAACTGGTCTGGGTATTTTTACCGGCGAAAACCCGGTATTACACATTCCGGTGGTCCGGAACCAGGCTACAAATAATTTTCACTACGTATTATTCCGGCAAGTAAGCAAACTAGGTGTTGGTATTCCAAAATATTACCAGCCCGATGCCTGGGTACCGCATTTTTCGTTGGCGCTCGCCGATACAAATCCCGAAGTGGTGGCCGAAATATTACAATGGCTGAACGAGCAAAATTTCAACTGGAACATCCACATCAATAACCTGGCCATCATGACCCAATGCAATAACCGGTTTCTGAAAGAGGATGTCTTTTATTTTAAAAAACAGGCGGTAACCGCTTTACCCGGTTAAATCTTAAAAATGTAGCCCCTGAATTAAGTTCAGCGGGCTATATTTCAAGTTATCAAATTATAACTATGCAGAACGCCTTGTTCTACATATCCAAAACAATCGCAAATATCAGCGGGGCCACAATAGTGGCGTCCGATTCGATAATATACTTGGGGGTATCTTTACCTAATTTCCCCCAGGTAATTTTTTCGTTGGGCACGGCGCCGGAGTAAGATCCGTAGCTGGTAGTGGAATCCGAAATCTGGGCAAAATATCCCCACAAAGGCACGCCGGTACGTTGTAAATCCTGGTGCAGCATGGGCACTACGCAAATAGGAAAATCACCGGCAATACCGCCGCCAATCTGGAAAAAGCCCATGGTAGATTCTTCTTTAGCCGTTTGGGTATACCAATCGGCCAGGTACATCATGTACTGAATACCGGTTTTCATGGTATGCACATTTTTAATATCGCCGCTGATTACGTGGCCGGCATAAATATTACCTAAGGTAGAATCTTCCCAACCTGGCACAATAATCGGCAGGTTTTTCTTCGCCGCTTCCAGCATCCAGCTATTTTTGGGATCGATTTGGTAATATTGTTCTAAGTCGCCGGAAAGCAGAATCTGGTAAAAGAATTCGTGCGGGAAGTAAGATTTTCCTTCCTGATCGGCTTTAATCCAGAATTTTAGTACGGTATCTTCCAGGCGGCGCATGGCTTCCATTTCGGGAATACAGGTATCGGTTACCCGGTTCATGTGCCGGTTAAGCAGGTCTTCTTCGTCCTGGGCCGTTAAATCCCGGTAATGCGGAATCCGTTCGTAAAAATCATGCGCTACCAGGTTAAAAATATCCTCTTCCAGGTTAGCGCCGGTGCAACTGATGGCATGAATTTTATCCTGCCGGATCATTTCGGCCAGAATAATGCCTAACTCCGCGGTGGACATAGCGCCAGCCAGTGTTACCAGCATTTTATTGCCATTAGCTAAATGGGTTTTATAACCTTCGGCAGCATCAATCAAAGCAGCCGCATTAAAATGACGGAAGTGATGTTTTAAAAACTGAGTTACCTGCATTTTTTTTATTATCTTTTATTTTATAGTTGTTAAATATTACGCTTCAGAAATATTAACTTCTGAAAAGTTAAAATGGTTTACTGCCTGGTGACGAATACCGGAAATTATCTATAATAATTGCTTTCGCGGATAAGTAAACCAGCCCTTAATAACCCGAAAAGATCGGGTAAAATTCAATGTTTATATTAAATTTGGCTAAGTAGGCTTCTCTACAATCAGGTTGTGGTTGGTGAAAACACAGATATCAGCGGCAATATTTAAACCTTCGCGCACTATTTCTTCGGCGGTCAGATGCGGAGCATGTTTTTTCAGGGCGGTGGCTGCAGCCTGGGCAAACATACTGCCGGAGCCGATGGAGGCAATGCCGTTATCGGGTTCCAATACATCGCCGGTGCCCGAAATTATCAGCAGTTCACTTTTATTAGCCACCACCATCATGGCTTCGAGCTTGTGCAGGTACCGGTCTTTGCGCCATTCTTTGGCCAACTCAATTGCCGCACGCTTCATGTTGTGACCAAAGGCGTTCAGTTTTTCTTCGAATTTTTCCAGTAAGGTAAAGGCATCGGCGGTAGAACCGGCAAAACCCGTAATTATTTTTCCATCCTGTAATTTCCGGATTTTTTTAACATTGCTTTTAGCAATGGTATTGCCCATACTGGCTTGTCCGTCGGCGCCCAGGGCTACTTCGCCGTTGTGGAAAACACCCAGCACCGTGGTTGATCTTACTTGGGGGAGTGACATATTTTATCTTTAATTTTCTTTTGAATCTGGTATTAATTATTCTCTATAACTTTAAGCGGCCTAAGCTTTGTTTAATTCTTTGCTAGTAGCGCTTTTTAGTCGAAAAGAAACGCAAAGCTATCTCAAAAAATACAGTATTTTAAAATTTATTTCTTTTGAATATTTTAACTACTTCTGCCCGGACCGCTATTTGGGGCTACTGCTTTTTGCTATTTTCCTGCTGCAACGATGCAGATTTAAAATTAAAATCACCCATAAAGGCCTGGATTCCTTACCGTGCCGTACAGGAAATAAAATTTAAAAGTCCGGCCGGCGATACCATTACATTTAAGGCCACCACGCAGGAACTAAACGAAAAGGGCAATGACAAGGCTTGCGGCACCTACGATATTCAAACCATCCAAACAGCGTTAACTTCCTACTCAGACCCAAGCGTAAGAACTATTATATCCATCAGCCACGAAGTAGTCGTTGGCATTAAAGTTATTAACCAGGTTACGAAAGACACCAATCTGGATATTAAGTTCAATACGGTTTCGGGTTTGTTTATTTCGGATGACTTCCGGGATAAATATTTGCCCGAACTGCAACTCGACGGAAAAACGTATCAGGAGGTGCTCCATGTGTACGGCAATCAGGTACCCGGTAATCTGGATTTTGCGGATATTTTGTACGCTAAAAATATTGGATTAATTGGCTTTAAAACCTTCGATGATAAATGGTATTTCTTGCTTTAAAAATTAATAGACTATCCTGATATAGTGAATCTTGTAAAATGGTTAGTGTAAACGACGATGGAGGTCGTCGGCTGATGCTGGCGTTTACACATTGTTGGCGGACGTGCTTTTTATTCTAAGTCAAGCACGATTTTGATGTTTTCTTTTATTTTATTCCTAGTTGAATCGTCTAATTGACCAATTTTATGCAAGAGCCTAGAGTTGTCAATTGCTCTGATTTGGTCAATCATAATGTCGCAATCCTCTTTTACATTAGCTGTCCCTCGTTTCAGGTGAATTCTTAATATGTGTGATGCAGGCTGGACATTAGTGGTCACGGGGCAGACGACAGTAGATGGGTGGGATTTGTTAAGTAGGTCGGTTTGGATGATAACGACGGGTCTTGCTTTTCCTGTTTTAGTTCCATTCCTTGGGTTTAAATCGGCAAACCAGAGTTCATACTGCTTAACTTTCATCGCCCAGCGCTTCAAATTCCGCTAATACTGAAAGAGAGTCTGAAGCTACAAGCTTTGATTCCTTGTCAAGCTGCTTCCTGAGGAGCTTTCGCTTTTGAAGCTTGTTGTAAAACGCCAAAGCTTCATTTATATATCTGTTTCTGTTTTTATTTATTTTGGACAGAATATGCTCTGTTTCCTGAAAAATATCGTCCTCCAGCTTTAATGATAAATTTTTCATGCTAGTAAGTTTTACATAAAGGTATACTCTTTTTGTATATACTACATGCTTTTGTTTTGTTTCTGTAAATATCCCTAAAAAAGGGACAGTTTAAAAGTAGACAAGAAAAGTGTTTATATTTAAACTGAACAGATGAAAAAGAGCAGAATTAGCCAAACGCAGGTAGTAAAAGCTATCCAGGAAAATGAAGCCAGTCGCAAGCCGGAAGATATATGCCGGGAGTTGGAAGTTAGCCGGGCCACGTTCTACAAAAGGAAGAGCCGTTATGGGGGCATGGAAGCCTTCGCTGTAAAGCGGCTAAAAGAGTTAGCAGAAGAGAATAGCCGGTTAAAGAAGATGTATGCGGATTTGAGCCTGGACCATAACATCCTGAAGGAGGTTATCACAAAAAAGGGCTGGGGCTCTGGCAGCAAAAGCAATTAACCGAGGAGCATATTTCGGACTATGGCTTACCGGTTGCCAGGGCCTGCCGCTTAACCGGCCTGACCCGCTCGCACTTTTATTACCAGAGTTGCCGAGATGACTCAGAAGTAATTACGGCGCTGCAGGAGCTGGCTGATGCACATCCGGTATATGGTTTTCGCAAGCTGCTGGCTTACCTGAAAAGAGCAGGAAAGCCGTGGAACCACAAGAAGGTGTACCGGGTCTATCAGCTCTTGAAGCTAAACAGAAAGAAAAAGGGCAAGCGAAGATTACCGGCACGGGTAAAGAACCCATTGGCTCAGCAAGTAACCCTGAACGGCAGTTGGAGCATGGACTTTATGAGTGACGGTTTGGCATCAGGTAATAAATTCAGGACTTTGAATGTAATAGATGATTGTAACCGGGAGGCATTAGTCATTGAGATAGCCTCCTCTATCACGGCAAAAAGAGTAACCCGAACCTTGGAACAGCTGATTGACTGGCGCGGTAAGCCAGCCGCAATACGGGTAGATAACGGGACAGAATTTACCAGTGCTGATTTTACTAATTGGTGTAAAAAGGAAGAGATTACCATTCAATACACCCAGCCGGGAAAGCCCATGCAAAATGGTTTTATTGAACGCTTCAATGGCAGTTACCGCCGGGAAATATTATCGGCTTACCTGTTCTTTGACTTAGAGGAGGTCCGAGCGTTAACTACCCAGTGGATGGAAGAATATAATACCCGCAGGCCTCATGAAGCGCTGGGTAATCTTACCCCGAGCGAATGGCCCAGAAAAAACAGAAGTGGAAATATGGAAAACTTGCCTCTGCCCACAGGGCCCACACCGCAAGTTTACCACAGTCCCACTTCATAGTAGTAATAGTAATGTATTTTGAATTAGTCTACTTTTAAACTGTCCTATTTATGGGGTACTGACAATGCCGCAATATTTCTGGCGGTAATATTTTAGAAAGGTTTCCTTATTTCAGGAATGATAAAAACAAAATCCGTAGGCTTACCAATATTACAATTACCCCTACCATAATCATCAGAGTTTTAACCGGCAGCTTTTTAGATAAATTAGCGGCAATCGGCGCCGCTATAACGCCTCCCACAATTAGCCCGGCGATTATTTGCCAGAAGCCAATGCCAATCATGGTAAAAAACGTGAGAGAACTGGCAAAGGCAATAAAAAATTCGGCCAGGTTTACCGAGCCAATCGCAAAACGGGGCGAGCGGCCGCCGGCAATAAGGGTAGACGAAACAATCGGTCCCCAGCCGCCCCCCCCCTACCGAATCCATAAAGCCGCCCAAAAGCGCCAAAGGTCCAATCCGGGCCGTTTTTAATTTCTTCCGGCGGGGTTTAAAGGCTTTTCTGATAATAAGCACTCCCAGCACCAAAGTATAAATTGCCACCAGCGGTTTCACCAGGTAACTGTAAGCCTCCAGGGAGGATAAAACATACGCCCCCAGAATGGCGCCGCATATGCCGGGAATAAGTAAAAGCCGGAATAATTTTTTATTTACATTTTTTAACTTCAGGTGCATTAACCCGGAGGCGCCACTCGTAAAAATTTCGGACATATGTACACTGGCACTGGCGGCACCGGGCGGCACCCCCATAGTTAATAAAAAGGTGGTAGAAGTGAGTCCATACGCCATCCCCAAGGCTCCATCTACCATCTGGGCCAGAAAGCCGCCCAGCACGTATAATAAAAATTCAGTGGTTATATTTTCGTTTAAAAATGCCACCACCTGGTTCCCGCTAATGGGCATGTAAAAAATAAACAGCATAACCAGTACCAGGCCTGCAATAATAAACAGCAGCACCAGGTTTTGCTTTTTCATTAAACCGGAACGCGCTTGGTTAGTATCTGCCTGTACTTCGGGTAAGGCAATACTCGTAACCCTTTCTTCAGAACCTTTAGCTATTCCGGGATTGTCTTTGTTCATATAAATATTATCGGGAGAGAATGGAAGGGTCTTTTTTTCTGAAATCGAGGGTATGAAAGATAAAAAGCCGCAAAGCATGGGTTCTGTAAAAACGATTACCAGCCGGCAATTGCTGAAAAACCTGCATGTAACCTAGCTGGGCATTTAAATCTTTGGCGAACGGGAATCCAAAACCCGCAAAAAGCCGGTTCTGATCGAAATAATTATAGAGGATCTCTTTCCCGAAATTTACGTGCACCTCATCGTTCAGTACCAGAAACGGAATGCCCTTTTGGATAACATCTCCTTTTAAAGGGACCATTAAAGCAATCATGTACCGCGCCCGGAAGTTAAAACCATAGCCTTCCTGCAGTTCGTCGTTGGAAATATGCCGGTTAAAGCGTTCTTCGAGGCGCACCCATTGGTTGGTTTGCAGCTTTTTGCTGCGGCCCGACCAATTTATTTGCTGCCAGGGCCGGTGTTCCGGCCGGATAGTGTGTTCGGATTCGGAGGCGGGCCAACTAGAAATATAAGCATAGCCCGCCGTAAAGCGGGTATGATCCGAAATATGATAGGTCAATCCAGGGCGTACAATGGTTTGCGCCCAGCGATCTAAAAAATCGTTCCGGCGGGCATGTACGTCTAACCAAAGCGAAAATCTATTTGATAAACGGGATTGGTTAAAGTAACCGAGCCAAACCTGCTCCCGATCGGTTAACTGTTTGGTCGGTGCTTGTCCGTAACTGCCACTCAAACCCACACCCGCATAGGTAAATACCAGCAATAACCAATAATATACTTTGTTAATAGACATACTAGATTTATTAAGTAATAAAAAAACCGGCCAAAGAATAAACCATTGCTGGTTTAGTCTTTGGCCGGTTTCTAATTATAAATTAGGCTGCGGCGTGGTGCGCAGGTAAGGCTTTATAACCGTATGGCCTTTCGGGAATTTAGCCGGAATATCTTCGTCCTTCACAGCCGGCACAATTACACAATCCTGGCCGTTTTGCCAATCGGCAGGGGTCGCTACGCTGTAGTTAGCTGTTAGCTGCAGAGAATCTAACACCCGTAGGATCTCAGCGAAATTACGACCGGTAGAAGCCGGGTAAGTTAACTGTAGTTTAATCTTTTTATCCGGACCAATAATAAATACCGACCGTACGGTAGCCGTATCGCTGGCATTCGGATGAATCATATCGTAAAGATTCGCTATTGTTTTATCGGGGTCGGCAATCAGCGGAAAATTAACTGTTGTATTCTGGGTCTCGTTAATATCCTTAATCCAGCCCGCGTGCGAATCGAGCGGATCAACACTAATTGCAATAACCTTCGTCTGGCGTTTATCAAATTCTCCTTTTATTCGGGCCACCGCACCGAGTTCGGTCGTACACACAGGCGTATAATCACGCGGATGCGAGAAGAAAACTGCCCAGTTATTCCCACTCCATTCGTGAAAATTAATGGTACCTTCTGAGGTCTCAGCGGTAAAATCGGGTGCTATATCGCCTAATCTTAATGTCATAACATTATATATTTTAAGGTTTGAATTAATTATTAAACTTAAATTTATTTATTAATAAATTAAAAACCAAAGCAGCGCCGTGAGCGGATTCGAACCGCTGTAGAAGGTCTTGCGGACCTACGCCTCTCCTCTCGGCCACTACGGCTATTTTTACCCAGCCAACTTTTGCCGCTGAACGTTCCGGTGCCGTCGCTGCAACACCGTGAAAACATAATCGGTAGGCCGGATATTTTCCAGAATAATACTTAACTCCTGTTCTAAAGCCGCCATATCTGCCACCTTCAGCTTAACCTTCAGAATATTCTTTTCCAGGTCGGCGGTAGACCGATGGTGCAAGAATAAGCTCTTTTGCTTTAAGGTAGCCGTAAAAATCGAGAAAGCCTCTGCGGAACCAGGCAACCGGAACGACAGTTCTTCGCCCATGTCTATTCCGATTAAGGCAGGCTCGGCTCCACCCAAACCGTTGCCTGCCCGCACGATCCGTTTACGGATAAACTGATCCAGCGCCACCACATTGCGGACCTGGTTCCGGAAGGAGGTTTTCATTTCTTCCATTTCTTTCAGCTGAAATCTGGTAATGAGAAAAAAGGAATTATCGGCCGGCGCACCCGCTGGCTGACCGGCACTCCGGGTATTAAGGGACCAGTTGCCGGTAAATGTTTCCGGATTGGAAATAGATAACGATTGATTATTCAGGGGCACATTCATGTTGCTGACTTTAACTTATAAAAATTCGCTTTTGTACTACCGGCCTTTTTTTATAAGCTATTGCCGGTTTTAGCCCTGGGGCCTACACATGTCGTCGGTACACATTGTTTTGTTACTTTAGATAAATATTAAATATTAAACGTTATTTGTTCAGCAGGCCCTCTACGGTAATGGCTACATAGTATAATGCGCCAATGGTAGGGCCAGCAGCGTATTGTATATAACGCTGGTTAAAAATATTAGTACCCCCTACTTTTATCGCCGTTTTGCGGGCCGGCATCCGGTAAGTGGCCTGGGCATCAAAAGTATGATAAGCCGGAATCGAGCCGTTGGCTAAAGTACTTTCCCATAAAAATGAATTCTGCCACCGCCATACCAGGTTAAAACCTACATTTTTAATTACTTCGCGGTTTGCAACCGACAGGTTGGTGGTCCAGGTAGGGGTATTAAAACCCGTAACAAAGATATCGGCCTGTTTATTCTCTGATATATTATTGTAGTTTACGTTACCCGCTACGGCAAATTTGCGGTAAAAATTATACGTTAAACCTAAAGCTGATCCGTAGTTATTATACTTGTTTCTGGCATTGGTATAAACGCGGTACCGGGTTTGCTGGGCCGATCGGTTAGCCGCCAGCGAAGCAATAACGGCCTCGTCGGTGCCAACCTGCGCCTGCAAGGCAGGGTCAGTTTTGGTATAAGGTACTGCTACTTCTACCTGGCCCAGAAAGCCATCGTATTCATTTGCGTAGGCATCAATATCCAATATTAATTTATTTTCCAGCCAGGTACCTTTATAGCCTATCTCAAAAGAGTTTATCCGCTCGGGCCGGGTGGCCGAAAGATTGGTGGACTGGAGTAAAGCACGGTTTTTTAACGCGGCTTCGGTGGCATTGGCGGCTTTGCCATTAGCTACCTCTTTGTTTACAGCGGCATTAAAAGTATTTATAGAAGCTTGGGTATAAGAATTATCCAAGTAATTAAGGCCTTCGTTGATGTAGCTTAAGCCCCCTACCCGCCGAACATTGCCATTATTTACGTAAGAAATTGCTTCGAATAACGCCGGAAAGCGGAAACCATTCTGGAAGGAGGCCCGGAAATTATGGTTCTGGGCCACGGTATAAACCGCTGCAATGCGGGGATTAGGTTTAGGCGCAAATTCCGGATTGTAATCTAAGCGCAGCGAACCAAACAGCTTCAGCTTATCCTGGAAAAAGGTTTTAGTAACCTGGGTAAAACCACCGAACTTTTTGTAATAGACGTTATCTCCGCCGGGTTGGGTTCTCTCGGAAATGGGCCGCGAAAAATCCACAAAATTATTACCATCCGGTATTACTTCGTATACCCGGGCATCTACACCCACCAGAAAATTAGCAAATTTAATGCGGTCACTAAAGTCCCACTGCGCTTCGGTGTGATACATCCGGCTCTCCTGCTTCAGCCAGGCGCCGCCGGTAGCCGGTGCCCCCGCCACTACTTTGGCATGATCCCAATTGTTAATTTTCCGGATGGTATTTTTCAAGTCTTCGAAAGCCTGGGTACCGGGCTCTACCCGGCTCTGGTCGGCTACCTGACGGGCCAGCTGCATGGCAGTAGCCAGATCGGTGCCTTTATTCAGTTCGCTCTGCAAAGAAGATTTAAATTTATTTCCCCACTCGGCATTTGAACCGCCGCTGGAAATTTCCAGGTTGTCTACCATGGGTTTCAGGTTATAAGAATCACCGGTATTTTCAAGGGAAGCATACGCCCGGATAAAATAATTAGATCCTTTCAGCTCGACATGATGGTTCTGCACCACCACATTATCTAGTTGTACTTTATTACCCCGCTGAAAAACGCCGTCCATTTTACCCACCCGGTAGCCATAAGAAAGCTCTGCCTTTTCGCCAAGTCGGTAATGCAAGGCCGCATCAAATTTCAGGTTATCTACATGAGGACTTACCACATCTTTTTCCCAATAGCCGGTTCTTCTTAACAGGAAAGACTGATTGGGCCTATTATTGTAAGTAATACCGCTGATGGTTACCGGATTAGCGCCGGCATCATCGCCGTATTTATTCCAGGCATCGTAAGCCGGATTATTCGTCCCAGCCAATTCGGGATACAATGGGTTGGCGGTGCTCAGGTTATTCGGGTTCTGGTCAGTGGTAGAACTGCCGCGCCAGTCGGTGCCCCGCATGTAGCTGGCGTTTATTTTAAAAGCCCATTTATCGTTGAAAGCTTTGGCGTAGCGAATGGCGGTTTCCGTTAAAATACTCGGATCGTAATCGCGGCCATCCACGTGATTTATCCCGGTTTTCTGATAGAGACTCAGGCCTTGGTGCAGGAACGGACTTTTGGTAATCAGGTTGGCCATGCCATTGATGGCGTTCATGCCGTACAAAGCCGAAGCGGCACCTGGCGTTATTTCTACGCTGGCAATATCCAGTTCCGTGGGGCCAATGGCGTTACCCAAAGGCACTCCTAACGTAGCCGCCTGCATATCAATGCCGTCTACCAGTTGCATAAACCGAAAGTTGTTCGGGATATTAAAGCCACGGGTATTGGGTACTTTAAAGGTCAGGCTGGAGGTAGTCATCTGCACCCCTTTTACATTTTCGAGCGCATCGTAAAAGCTGGGAGCCGCCGTTTCCCGGATAGCCCGGATATCGAGCTTTTCGATGGCAACCGGCGATTTCAAGATACTTTCTTCTACCCGCGAGGCCATAACCACTACCTCTTTGCCGAGATAATTCTGGGTATTCAGGGCAATATTTACTTTAGCGCCTACGCCATCTACCCTAAATTCCTGGGTTTCGAAACCAACCGACGAAAAGATTAAGGTAAACGGAAAACTAAATTTTGTTTTAAAAACAAACTCTCCGTTGTTATTTGTAATGGTACCGGCTACCCCGCCTTTTACATATACACTAACTCCGGGCAAAGGCACTTTTGATTCCTGATCCGTTACCTGGCCGGTTATCTGCACAATATTTGTTTCCTGAGCTTGTAAAGAAAACAGTGGGAATAACACCCCAATATAAATAAGTAATAAAAATCTTTTCATGTTAAATATTAAATAAAAAAACGCAAATAGAATCTGACTATAAAGCTAAACAGCAGCTACAACAGCGATGTTGTAGGAAGTGGGCCGGGCAACAAAGCATACAGATGTTTAAAGCAATTTTTTTCATGAAAAAATAAATCATTTTAACCAGGACAAATGTTAATTTTAGTTTGTCTATAGAATAAGTAGACAAATAAAGTTGGATTTTACGAAATCGCCAAAGCTTTAGCTATTTAATTTGATTAAATATTAAATTAAATTTATAAATGATTAATAACCAGACGTTTGGGTTAATTATTAGAAACAATATTTATGCCGGCAGATTACCTGTTTAGTGAAATGACATCCCAAATGCAGAATACATAACAAATATTACCCGGAAGTTCTCCGGCAGCAATATAGAAGTGGATTTAAATAGGGTAATAAATAGCCAATCGCGGCAAAACAAGCAGACTTAGCTTGCAATTGGCGGGCCTAAAAGCAACCCTAAACAGGGTCTTCGTTTAAGAGAACTGTTATCTTCTGTAAATCGGAGAGATAAGTCGTATCCAGGATAGCCGCCGTGGCATCACGCACTTTTTTCATGACCAACCGGATTTCGCAGGTTTCTTCATCCAGGCACTCGTCGCATTTACGGTAATACAAATGGCTCACGCACGGAATAGCGGCCAAAGGGCCATCAATCATCCGGATAATATTACCTATAGATATTTGACTGGGATTTTTTGCTAAAGTATAGCCGCCGTTTTTACCCCGGGTGCTTTGCAGCACGCCCTGGGTTTTCAGATCTACCAGTATAGCTTCTAAGAATTTGCGCGGTATGCGTTCTTGCGTAGCGATTTCGGATATAAGAACCAGACCATTATCAGCTTTCTTAGTTAGATACAACAGCGCTTTTAGGGCGTATTTTGCCTTTTTAGAAAGCATACCATTTTGCCGCTACCCGGCCTTTACTTTAAATTTTTTTTGCAGCTCCTGAATAGAAGCCTTAAACTTTTTATCGGTATCAATCAAATCCGAAACGGTTTGCACCGAGTGAATAACGGTACTATGGTCGCGGCCGCCAAAATGATAACCGATTGATTTAAGCGAATGACTTGTAAATTCTTTCGCGAAATACATGGCTACCTGCCGGGCCGTAACAATTTCCTTTTTACGGGTTTTAGCCTTTAACGAATCGACGGTTACTTCAAAATATTCAGCGACGGTTTTCTGAATAAAATCCAGGTTCACTTCGGCCTCTACATCTTCAATAATGTGTTTCAAAGCGCCTTTGGCCAGTTCCAGGTCAATTTCCTTGCGGTTTAGTAACGACTGTGCCATGAGCGAAGTCAACACCCCTTCGAGTTCCCGCATATTCGTATCAACAGAGTAAGCCAAATATTCGACTACATTATCCGGAATATCCAAGCCATCGGATTGCATCTTTTTCTGAATAATCGCTATCCGGGTTTCAAAATCCGGGCTTTGCAGGTCGGCGGTTAAGCCCCATTTAAACCGCGAAAGCAAGCGTTCTTCCAAGCCTTTGAGGCTGCGCGGCGGCAAATCCGAAGTCATAACAATTTGTTTGCCGGACTGGTGCAGGTGGTTGAAGATATGGAAAAACATCTCCTGGGTTTTTTCTTTCCCGCTCAGAAACTGCACATCGTCAATTATCAGAATATCGACCAGTAAATAAAAATTGGCAAAATCCTGTACACTGTTGGTTTTCAGGGATTCGATAAATTGGTTCACGAACTTTTCTGAAGAAACGTACAGTACAAACTTTTCGGGGCTATTACTTTTGATGTGGTTGCCAATGGCCTGCACCAGGTGGGTTTTGCCTAACCCTACGCCGCCATATATCATCAAGGGATTAAACGAGGTGGTACCGGGTTTATTGGCTACCGCATAACCAGCCGATCGGGCCAGGCGGTTACAATCGCCTTCAATGTAATTATCGAAGTTATAAGAAGCGTTTAGCTGCGAATTGAGAAAATTCCGGTCGATCGTTTTGGATTCAAACGGATTTTTTAAAAAGTGCTGCTCCGGCTGGTACGAGTTGGCAATAGACTGAGGCACCTTTTTAGTCGGAATATTTACCGTCTGGGGTTTATTAAAGCTATCGCCCCGGTCTACTATAATAGAATATTCCAGGCGACCTTCGTTGCCTAACTCCTGGTAAATAACCTTTTTGAGTAAGCTAACATAATGTTCTTCCAGCCACTCGTAAAAAAACTGAGTAGGCACCTGTATCGTCAGAATATTATCTTTCAGCATCAAAGGCACGATCGGCGCAAACCACGTCTTGTAGCTTTGCTCGCCGATATTGTCTTTAATTACCTGCAGACAATTATTCCATACTGTAGTACAGTCCTTTACGGTCACATTCACTTATTACTGCGAGTTAAATTAAGCCAGAAGACAATCCAATTTTGTTACTGGGGGGTTACAAAAATGTAAAAAAAATAGATAACAAAAAATTATTTTATTCAGGAAGTTTTTACATGCGCCCCCACTGGCACTACCGCACTGGCAACGCTGTTTTTCTCTTTGGTACGGCGGTTGAAGGCAAAATCCAGGCGCCCCAAGTACAAGCCATCTTTACCCACTTGGTTAATAAGGGTTTCTGCGCCGTTGGCATGGGTGATTTTTTTCGGCTCCGCCATAAACAGGTGCGAATGGCCACCCAAAATCAGGTCGATGCCCATTACCTCGCGGGCCAGTTTCTGATCATTTACTTTGGTGGGCTCATTCGAAAAATTGTAGCCCAGGTGCGACAAACAAATAACCAGGTGGCATTTCTCTATCTCCCGCAACTGTTTTACCATTTCCTGGGCGCGGGCCAGCGGGTCGAGGTATTGGGTCTGACCAAAATTTCGGCTATCTACCAAGCCGGTCAGTTCAATTCCTAAGCCAAATACCCCTATTTTCACTTCTTCTTTCACAAAAGTTTGATAGTCTTTGAAGCGGCCTTTCAGAATGGTGCGGCTAAAATCGTAATTAGCGGTCAGGAAAGGAAAGCCGGCGTTGGGCAACTGACGTTGTAAGCCCTCCAGCCCGTTATCAAAATCATGGTTGCCCAGGGTAGCGGCATTGTACTGCATTTGGGTCATGAGTTTGTATTCCAGTTCGCCATCAAACAAATTAAAATACGGGGTTCCCTGCCAGATATCGCCTGAATCGAGGAGTAAAACATTTTTTTCCTGGCTCCGGATTTGCTTTACCAAGTGCGCCCGCCGCGCCATGCCGCCTAACCCGGCATTGGACCGGCCGTCGTTCGGGTAGGGATCGATGCGGGAGTGCACATCGTTGGTATGCAAAATAGTTAACTGTACCTGATCGGCGGCCCAGGTGGGAGTCGGCAAACCCAGTAAGCTTAACCCGGTTGCTCCGGCTACCGAAGTTCTGATAAAATCTCTTCTTTTCATTTAAAATAAATGCCCCCGTTTTCTTACTGCACTTTCATCCGGCCGTCTACGTGGGCCTCAATGGGTTTCTTTTGGGCCGTTAGTTGCTTAATATGCCTAATCAGGGCCTCGCGAACCAAAATACCGGTTGGCTCTACATGGGTAGCCTCTTTCAGGAAAAACAAATCATCGCCCCCGTTGGCCAGGTAATCCGACATTACCAGGGTATAACTACGCCCAGGCTGTAGGGGCTTACCGTTTATGCTAATATTTTCTGCCTTGCCGTTCCGAATAGTAAAGCTGGCATTTTTCATAATCAGGTTTTTGTATTGGGCACCGTGTTCGAACAACTTTTGCATAGTGGTCCCCGGCAAAGTAACCACAACCAACTGGTTTTCGAAGGGCGACAGCTCAAAAATATTACTCAGGGTAACGGCTCCCTGCGGGATAGAGGCCCGTAATCCCCCGGTGGTCATCAGGCTTATATCTATCGGCTTCTGATAAAGTGGCAAAACCTGGGCCATTTGCACATCCGCTACAAAGTTACCCAGCGCCGATTCGCCGCCACTTACCTTTTTGAGTTCCTGCGCCGAATAACCCAGCACTTCGTTCATGCGCTGCTCTAATTGCTGGCGGTAAGGGGCTATCATGGCTTCGGCTAGGAGATTTACCGGAATACTGGCATCTACCTTAATATCGGTATCCGGCCGCAGCCGGGCAGAAGGAACCAGCGTTTGCTGGCAGGAAAAGAACAGTAAACTAAAGCAGAGACTATAAATCAGTTGCCGATGGCGAATGAAAATCATTTATCAAAC
>JAQBNV010000198.1 GCA_028288395.1 Adhaeribacter sp.
GTGGTGCCTTCCAGCACATACCAGCCATCGTCTTTAAATACAGCAGGTGCAAACATGCCCCAATATTGGTCTATCCGCAGCAACGTACCCACGCTCCGGGCTGCCGGCGACATGGCATTGCCTTTAAAAACCGCTACATCCATGTTCCACCAGAAAACATAACTTAAAAAAAACAGTGCCGTTGCTTCCCTAGCCCCCCGTAGGCCCTGCTTGGTAAGCCACCCGGGGCGGTTAAACTTTATTTGTACTACAACCGGAGCGCCCCAATGGAAAGGCAGTTTTTTTAACCGCTGGCTAATACGGCTATATAGGGGCAATATTTTGGTGTCGAACCAATCCATGGCTTTGACCGGCAGAAAGCCTGCCAGCGAAGCAAAGTTGATGAGGTAAAATAGTCCAACAAAGAGCGTTAAGCTAATGCCCACGTGGAAGGATGCCAATATTCCTACAAATAGCAACCGGAAAAAAGTGGTATAAACCGGAATAAGCAATAGCAAGGGCAGCAGTAATTCGGTATAAAAAGTAAAGTGGGTAAGAAATTTTAGCAATTCGGGGTACGGGTAAATCAAATTACCCATGGGCATCAGTACCTGGTCGAGGCTGAGGGCATAATATAGCGCTGTGCCATCCTCCCGCCATTCGGGGCTGGTTTTTATGAGAGCAGTAAATAGATACATAAAAGACACCTGCAGCATATAGGCCGCCGTTGTGACACTTACATAAGGCGCGGGTCGGGGCATTGGCGTTTTCTGCCGGACAGCATCTACCGAATAATATTTTCCCCAGGGCATAAACATGGCCCAGAATAAAAGCATCCGCAACAAATCGTCGCCGCCTTGTGAAATGAGTGTATTGCGGTTTTGCAGCGAAACCAGCAGTATCCACGTCAGAATAGTGCTTAGGCGGGTTTGGTAACCAAGCAGCAGGCAGCAAGCAACTATACCGGCGAATAAAAACAAAAGCGCTTGTACCTGCCATAAACCACTTAGCGTGTGAAACGAAAAATAATAAGAGTCCCAGGCATACTGAAACATAACGTGCAACGGCAAGACCCCCATATTGGAATAATGCGCTTCCAGATCGGAAGCCCGGATGGTCAGATCAATTAAAACAATGCCTGCTACCATAATCCGCATCAAGGCGAGGGCGCGCAGATCAACGGTAAATATTTTTTTAAAATAAAGCAACAGGTACTTCATCTGCCACGGGATCAGTGCTGGGGTAAACTAAGGTAAGAAAAACAAAAAGGCAAAATTCTGTAACAGAAAATTGCCTTTTTAATTAAAGCGGTAAATGTATTGACGGCTTAACGGCCGGTAGTAGAGCCGCTGGTAGTGCCGGATGTAGTTCCAGCAGTGGTACCGCTGGTGGTTCCAGTAGTAGTCGTGCCAGAAGTAGTACCGGTAGTTGTTCCACCTGAAGTAGTACCCGAGGTAGTACCAGTTGTAGTTCCGCCACCTGTAGTGCCCGAGGTAGTTCCAGTAGTAGTACCGCCGGCAGTAGTACCAGAAGTAGTTCCTGATGTTGTTCCGCCAGCAGTTGTTCCACCACTGGTAGTGCCGGAAGTGGTGCCGGATGTTGTGCTATCCATCGTTCCATCTGTCGTGTCGGCACCCGTGTTGGTAGAAGAGCACGCAAATAAGAAAGAGCCCATCATGCAGGCAGAGGCGATTATAAAATTCCTTTTTTTCATCGTTTTTTCGTTCCGTTTTTAGTATTTAAAATTACCTGTTTGATAATTAGTACCTTAATACGGCATCTTAATTGCTAAAGGTTATTTTTTTTATAAAATTTATCTAAAATTGAATTATATAGGTAATTTAAGCAGGAGTTTTATCCGTATTTATACAGGTTAAATGATATTTAGACGGATATTGGCGATAGAAATAAAAATAAAAATATTTGTCGCGAGCCGGAATTTAAATCTTTAAACCGAAATATTTAGAAAACACGGTTTATCCCGGCTCGTAAAGAACAGTTTACTTACCAGCTTATGCCAACCGAACCAGCGGTGATACTTTTTGATGGCGTTTGTAATTTGTGCAACGGCTTTGTGCAGTTTGTCATAAAGCGCGATGCGGCCCGGCGGTTTCGTTTTGCTTCCCTGCAGTCAGATACCGCGCAGGCCCTGCTAAAAAATTTACCGGCAGTTAATTATAATCTTCAATCGGTGGTGCTCCTGGAAAACGGCCAATATTACCGGCAGTCTACGGCTGCGCTACGCATCCTGCGGCACTTATCGGGGGGCTGGCCTTTGTTATACGGGGCTATTATTTTACCGGCTTTTATCCGGGACGGAGTTTATAACCTGGTAGCTAATAACCGTTACCGCTGGTTTGGTCGGCGGGATAGCTGCCTGCTGCCCACCCCGGAATTGAAAACACGATTTTTGTAACATTATGAACCAATTTATTTACATAAGAGAAATAAGTAGAACTAAAACTTCCTTCCGGTAAATACCATTCTTATTAGATAATATCTGCTATTTATTTGCTGTTTTTTGCCATTATCAGTAACGAAGCAGCAGTATTTTTTAACTAAAAATCAAAACTTTCAACTTTGGACTGCTAACTTTTAACTTTTTGGCTACCTTTGCGCAATTTACACCTATAGCGCATGCCCAGAGATAACAGTATTCAATCCGTTTTAATTATTGGTAGTGGCCCCATTGTTATTGGTCAGGCTGCCGAATTCGATTACTCCGGCACCCAGGCCGCCCGCTCGTTACGCGAAGAGGGGATAGAAGTGACCCTTATCAACTCCAATCCGGCTACTATCATGACCGATAGTGTAACAGCCGACAACGTGTACCTGAAACCGTTAGAGAAAAAGTACATCATCGAGATTCTGGAGAAACATAAGATTGATGCGGTATTACCCACCATGGGCGGCCAGACGGCCCTGAACCTGGCCATCGACTGCGACAAAGCTGGTATCTGGAAAAAGTACGGCGTGCGCATGATTGGGGTAGATATTAAAGCCATCGAAACCACCGAAGACCGCGAGAAATTCCGGCTGAAAATGCTGGAACTGGGGGTAAATGTGTGTAAAGGCTACACCGCTACTTCTTTCCTGGAAGGAAAAGAAATTGCTCAGGAAATCGGCTTCCCGTTGGTTATCCGGCCTTCGTTTACGTTGGGTGGTACCGGCGGCGGCTTTGTAAACGACCCCGCTGATTTTGATAAAGCCTTAACCCGCGGCCTGCACGCTTCACCTACGCACGAAGTGCTGGTAGAGCAAAGTATTATGGGCTGGAAAGAATACGAACTGGAACTGCTCCGCGACAACAACCAGAATATTATTATTATCTGCTCTATCGAGAACTTCGACCCGATGGGCATCCATACCGGCGATTCCATTACGGTAGCCCCGGCCATGACCTTACCCGATACCACTTACCAGCGGATGCGCGATTTAGCCATTAAAATGATGAACGGCATCGGGCAGTTTGCGGGCGGTTGTAACGTGCAGTTTTCGGTGAACCCCGAGAACGACGATATTATAGCCATTGAAATTAATCCCCGGGTAAGCCGTTCGTCGGCGCTCGCTTCCAAAGCTACCGGTTATCCTATTGCCAAGATTGCCGCCAAACTGGCGATTGGCTATAACCTGGATGAGCTGAAAAATGCCATTACCAAAACTACTTCGGCGTTTTTTGAGCCGGCCCTGGATTATGTGATTGTAAAAATACCCCGCTGGAACTTCGATAAATTTAAAGGCGCCGATAAAAGATTAGGTCTGCAAATGAAATCGG
>JAQBNV010000214.1 GCA_028288395.1 Adhaeribacter sp.
GGCCTTTCCGGATATGTTCCCCGACCGGCAGGACGGGTTCTGCTCTTGCGGTTGCGGCAGCGCCTTAACTGGCAGGCGGCGGCGTTGGTCCAGCGACGACTGCACTAAATTTGCTACCACCGTTTGGGCCATTATTGATGGGCAGGCGGGTGTTTTTGAATATTATGTAGCCAAGTACCAGGGCCGTAAATGTGCCGGTTGCGGTTCGCGCCGCGATTTAAAAGTAGACCATGTAATGCCGGTGAAGCACGGTGGCGGCGGTTGCTGGCTTTCAAATTTCCAGTTGTTATGCCATCCTTGTCACGTAAATAAAACCAAAATAGATTTTGGCTGGCAACAGCCTGGGCTGCCTGGAGTTGGTCAACGAATTCAGCCAGCTTAAATAAAATGCAGGCTAACCGGCCAGGTGCAGCGGGTTTATTAAACTAAATAAAAGATAATTGTTGATAGCTTTTCGTATTTTTGGGGGATATTTCACGTATGGTGCAAGGGACCAGGGTAAAGCATTGGTTTAGCATCAAAGCTTTCCCTTAAATATGAAAGGCAGGCCCTGGCTACTGCCTGAACTTTTTATCTTTCGGTTTTAGTAATAATGTTTTTAAAGAAAGTTATCTGGGCTTTAACGTTGCTACTTTTTTTAGGAGGCAGCACCTTGGAGTTGGCCTGCAGCCCGAAATCATCGCTGCAAAAAAAGACCTTGGCTTATAAAAAGAAAATGCGGAAAGGTAAATCGGTGCCTTGCCCGTGTAACGAATAAATATTTAATATAAACAGCAGCTTTTGGATATGAATAAGATTGTAGTAGCCATAGACGGATATTCTTCTTGTGGGAAAAGTACTACTGCGAAAATAGTGGCCAAAGAGCTGCATTACGCCTATATTGATACCGGCGCCATGTACCGGGCCGTTACTCTTTATTTCCAGGAGCATTATATTGATTTAACCAATCCTAAAAAAGTAAGCCAGGCCCTGCAGGAAATTCATATTAGTTTTGAGCGTAACGCCCGGACCCAGCGCAATGAGGTTTTTTTGAACGGGTTAAACGTAGAAGACGAAATCCGGAAGATGTATATCTCGAATAAAGTAAGCGAGGTCAGTGTTATTCCGGAAGTGCGGCATTGTCTGGTAAAGCAGCAGCAGAAAATGGGTAAGAAAAGGGGTGTGGTAATGGATGGCCGCGATATTGGTACTACTGTTTTTCCGGATGCAGAAGTAAAAGTATTTATGACCGCCGATGTGTATACCCGCGCCCAAAGGCGTCAGCAGGAGTTGCTCCTGAATGGGGAAATGGTGCCTCTGGACGAAATAAAAGAAAACCTGGAAAAACGTGACCGCATCGATTCGACTCGTAAAGAAAGTCCGTTGGTGCAGGCCGCCGATGCCAAGCTGCTCGATACTTCGCATATTACCATTGATGAGCAGGTAGACTTTGTGCTGAACATGGTCGCCGCCAAAATATTTCAGAGCGAATATACAGAATCGGATAAATGTTAATTTTTAATTTATATAAGCCTGTATGGCTTAATTATTGAATAGGAAGGGCAGACGATTTTCCAGTACCCTTGTTTACCGGTTCAGTAATTAAGAGAAGAAGAACATGACCATAACCATCGATAAAAATTCCGGCTATTGTTTTGGGGTAGAATTTGCTATTCAGATGGCCGAAGACGAAATGGAAAGTGCCACCGAACTGTATTGCCTCGGCGATATTGTGCACAACAGCATGGAAGTGCAGCGGCTCTATAAAAAAGGGCTGCGCATCATAGACCGGGAGCAATTAAAGAATTTGCACGATTGTAAAGTCCTTATCCGGGCCCACGGTGAGCCGCCGGAAACGTACCAATACGCCCTCCAAAATAATATTCAATTAATTGATGCATCCTGTCCGGTTGTTTTAAAACTGCAAAACCGGGTAAAGCACGCATATGATGAAAGTGCAACCCACAATGGTCAGATTGTTATTTATGGCCAGCAGGGACACGCCGAAGTAATTGGGATTGCCGGCCAAACCCGTGACCAGGCTATTATTATTTCTTCGGAAGCCGACCTGGACAAAATAGATTTCTCCCGGCCCGTAACCCTTTTCAGCCAGACCACCAAGAGCACCAAAGGATTCTACAAAATCAAAGCCCTGATGGAAGAACGCATGGTGCAGGCTACTGGTTCGGTTGCTGGTTTTAATGCCAATGACAGCATTTGCCGGCAGGTGTCTAACCGCGAACCCCATTTAACTAAATTTGCGGCGGAGCACGATGTTATTGTTTTTGTAAGCGGCAAGAAAAGCTCTAACGGCAAAGCCCTGTACAGTGTCTGCCAGCAAATAAATTCCCAAAGTTATTTTGTCGAGAACGAGCAGGAACTGGAACCGGCTTGGTTCCGGCATAGCCAAACGGTTGGGATTTGCGGCGCTACCTCAACGCCCATGTGGCTGATGGAACAGGTAGCCGCCGGAATAAGTGCGCTGGAACAGCCTGTGCTATTGCCAAATGAATAGTGCCGGCCGACTGCCTTCGCCTGGGTACCTGATAATTAGATGAGACGATTTTTTCGATATTTCCTGAACGGGTTCCTGATTATGGCGCCCATTGCCCTTACAATTTACATTATTCTGGCTATGCTAAACTGGCTGGACGATGTATTTGACCTGAATATTGCCGGTTACCATATTCCGGGCCTGGGCATTCTGGTTATGGTGCTGTTGCTTACCCTTATTGGTTTTATTGGGTCTTCTTTTTTGGTAAGACCCTTTTTCATTATCACCGAGCGCATCTTTAACCGCGTGCCGATTGTCAGCATTATTTATTCTTCTATAAAAGATTTATTCGATGCTTTTGTAGGCGATAACCAGAAATTTAACCGGCCGGTACTGGTTAAAATGCAGGCCGAACCCGTCTTGTACCGCATAGGTTTCGTTACCCAGGACAGCATGATTTCCATTAGTATGGACGAAAAAATGGCGGTATATTTCCCGGACTCCTATAACTTTTCGGGAAAACTCTGGATCGTATCAAAAGAAAATATTACTTACCTGGAACTGCCCAGCAGCGAAGTAATGAAGTTTGTCGTTTCGGGCGGGGTGTCTAATATTTAGTTGGGCGTAATAGAGAATTTAAAAACTGAAAAGGCAAAAAGTGATAAACAAAAAATTATCCTTATATGAAATACTACTGGGAATAGCCTTAATTTATTTTATTCTATTTTATGATAGCGTACTTTATAAGTATGTAATATTTCCAATTAATAAATATTTTGGAGGACTGAATAATGATAGCTTCTATTTGCATATTTCCCTCTTTAATTTATTTATTTCCTTATTTTTCTTAATTAAAAGAAACAATCTTGAGAATAATTATATAAAAATACCTTTGTTTTTGTTTCTATCATATATATGTTTTGAAAATGCTGCTATGGTTTTTATTGTAGTTTTAGCAGGTGGCAAATTGTAAAGTCGTTATTTTTAAGTTAATAAAAAATAAAAATAAAAAAGTGCTTTTAATTGAAATAAAACTACTCCGCCCAACCACACCTAAAAACCACTACGCGCTTTTTAGCCACGTACGTTATTAGTTATTAGCGGTTAGCTTTTAGATTCATATATATATCCTGGACAATACCTCCTTGGCCAAAACGAAAATCGCTGCCCTGGCCG
>JAQBNV010000259.1 GCA_028288395.1 Adhaeribacter sp.
TACTTCCGTTGGCTTTGCTTGTCACCGCTGGTGCCTGGGCCCAGAGTAATACGATAAAAGGCCGGGTTACGGACGATAAAGGAGAAGGCCTGCCGGGCGTAACGGTATTAATAAAAGGGACTACTAATGGTACCACGACCGACGCCACTGGAACATACACTTTAAATGCCCCTAACGGAAACGGCACCTTAGTCGTTTCTTTTATCGGTTACCTTACAAAAGAAGTAGCTATTAACAACCAAACCACTGTAAACTTTGCATTGACGCCCGATGCTAAAGCCCTGGAAGAAGTGGTAGTAGTAGGCTACGGTACCCAGCGGAAATCGGACATGACCGGGGCGGTAGGTTCGGTAAAAGCCGAAGCCCTGCAGGAGCGGCCGGCGGCTTCCTTAAACCAGGCGTTGGCCGGCCGGGTAACCGGCGCCAACGTATCGGTTAACTCCGGACGACCAGGCGGCCGGGCCAATATCCGGATTCGGGGAAATACCTCGGTTAGCGTTACGAATAATCCGCTTTATGTAATCGACGGGGTTATTTTAAATGTTACCAACTTAACCAATGGCAGTACGCCCATCGATTACATAAACCCGAATGATATTGCCTCTATTGAAGTTTTAAAGGATGCATCGGCCACCGCTATTTACGGGGCCAGAGGCGCCAACGGCGTTATTCTGGTAACTACCAAACGGGGCAGTACCGATGGTGGCAGAATAAATTACGACACTGACTTTAGCGTGGGAACCTTACCCCGTAAAATTCCGCTGTTAAACTCCCGGGAATTTCTACTGGTTGAAGACTTGGCTTACCAGAATGCCCAAAAGTACGATCCGGTTGGCTGGGCCGGGGGCAAATACAAGGACCCTAAAACCAAAAGAACCAATCCTTTACTTTTCGATGCCAATGGCAACCCATTGTACGATACCGATTGGCAGGAAGAGGCCACCCAAAACGCCCTTACCCAAAACCATCAATTATCTTTTACCGGCGGCAACACCAAAGACAGCTACGGGGTTTACATGGGTTACCGGAATGAAAACGGTTTAGTTAAAGAATCGTGGTTAAAGCGTTATTCCGGCCGTTTTGTATTCGACAGCCAGGCTAAATCGTGGTTAAAAGTAGGTGGCACCCTTAGTTACAATGATCAGAACGAAAACCAGATTGACCCCTTAGGTGCCGGCGGCATTATAGCCATGCGGCAGGTGCTGGAAGCCTTGCCCATTATACCGGTAAAATACCCGGACGGCCGCTGGGGTGGCAATGAAGATTACCCGGGCATGGAAGGCGGCGGCAACCCTGTTAATATTGTAGAAGAGCGAATTTCTTTAGTAAAAACCCAAACCATGTTGGGTAATGTTTATACCAATATTAACCTGACCAAGGGCCTCGAATTAAGAACCACACTTGGCACCAATATCATCAACCAGCGGGTAGATTATTACGGTGGCCGGACCCTGAACTACATATCGCGCAACCAGGGCGGCGATGCCTCCGTGATGAACGCCCGCCATAATTCCTGGCAGTTCGAGAATTACCTGACCTATAACCGGAAAGTAGGCGAAAACCATGCTTTTACGGGCTTATTAGGCCTTTCCTGGCAGCACGTAGACGCCTTTAGTGCTACGGCCCAATCCCAGCGGTTTCAGGATGATTATTTCTTGTTTAATAACTTAGGCGCCGGCGCAACTCCGGTGGCTCCCAGCTCCGGCACCAGCGCCTATGGTCTTAACTCTTATTTCGGGCGGATTAATTATAACTTAAAAGAAAAGTACCTGGTAACTTTTACGGGCCGTATCGATGGGTCCTCTAAATTTGGCTCTGAAAATCGCTATGCCCTCTTTCCGTCGGCCGCTGTGGCCTGGCGCTTATCCGAAGAAGATTTTATTAAAAATATTTCTTCCATTTCTAATCTTAAGTTACGCACCAGTTACGGCGTAACCGGCAACTCCGAAATAACTGCTTACCAGGCCCTGGCCGGTATGGGCAATTATTCTGTCATATTTAACGAAGCCCGCACCATTGGTATTGGTATCAGCCGTTTAGCGAATCCGGATCTGCAATGGGAAAAAACCCACCAGCTGGATGCCGGCCTGGAGCTGGGATTATTCCAGAACCGGTTATCGGTAGAATTTGATGTTTACCGGAAATTAACCACCGATATGCTGTTGAGTGCACCCGTACCATCGAGCAGCGGGTTTACAACAGTTAGCAAAAATGTGGGCAGCATGGAGAACCGCGGGGTTGAACTGGGATTAAATTCCGTTAATATCGACGCCGAAGATTTTACCTGGAATACCACCTTCAATATTTCAATTAACAAAAACAAGGTAATCGCTTTAACCGGCGGAGCCGATATATTCTCGGGTCCGGGCGTAATCCGGGAAGGCGAACCGGTTGGTTCCTTCTTCGGCTATGTGCACCAGGGTACCTGGGCAACGGCGGAAGCTGACGAAGCCGCCAAATATTTAAAGAGACCCGGCGATATCAAGTATCAGGATGTAAACAAGGATGGTCAAATTAACCAGACCGACCGGGTAATAATCGGCAAAGGGATTCCGGATGGCTTTGGTACCCTGCTGAATAGCTTCCGCTACAAAAATTTCGACCTGACCGTAGATTTACAGTACATGTTTGGGAATGATGTTTTATTCCGAAGCAAGCATTCGGCCGAAGACCGCGTGGGCATCGCCAATAGTTTCAAAACTGTATTAAATGGCTGGACGCCCTCCAATCAAAATACGCCCTTGGCCGAGTTGAGGCCGGTATCTGCGGGTTATAACACCAACGAAGATAGTTACCGCGTACAGGATGGTTCTTTTATCCGGGGCCGCAATCTTTTGCTGGCTTACCGGTTTTCGCCCGAGGTTATCCAACGGCTCCACCTAAATAAATTAAGAGTTTATGCTTCGGTCCAAAACTTCTTTTTAAGCACCGAATATGAAGGCTACGATCCGGAATCATCTACTTCCGGCGGTCCATTCGATCAGGGCGTAGTTTTATATGACTATCCCAAGCCCCGCGTGTTTATGTTGGGTTTAAATATCGGCCTTTAATCAATTTGTTTTAAACGGATAGCTAATATGAAAAGAATAAATAAAATCACCGGTCAGATCTTAACCTGCGGCGCGCTGCTGCTCGCAACCGGCTGTAAAGATTTTCTGGTAGAGCCGGATAAGTCTAATTTTACCATGGAGAATTATTTTACCAAGCCGGAACATGCCGAAAGTATTGTAAATGCCTCCTATGAAAGTTTAAGGCCCGTTACCGGGGGCGGTTTTAACGGCGCGCCCTGGATGATGCTGGAATTTGCGACCGGCCTGGCTAATACTGAATTAGGACAAGCCCAAAGCAGCATCAATATTCGCAACCTGGTAAACAACGCCGATAACGAGTACGGTAATACCTGGTGGGTAAGCAGCTACCGCGGTATTGCCAATACCAACATGGCAATTGCCAAAATACCCGGTATTCCCATGGGTGAAGCCCTGCAGAAGAAATACCTGGGAGAAGCCAGATTCTTGCGCGCTTATTACTATTATAACCTGGTCCGGATATTTGGCAAAATTCCTTTAATCATTGAACCGGTAGGTTTAAATTCGGCCGAATTGTACCCGAACCCGGCTACGGAAGAGGAAATATATACCCAGATTGTCGAAGATTTGGTTACTGCCGAAGCGGCCGGGCTCCCTATTATCGATACCAATGGGCGGGCTTCTTTGGGAGCCGTAAAATCTTTGCTGTCCAGCGTTTATCTAACCATGGCGGGTTTCCCGCTGCAAAAAGGAAAGGAATATTATCAGAAATCTGCCGACAAAGCCAACGAGGTTATTAACAGCAAAGCCTATAGCCTGTTTAGTTCTTATGACGATTTGCACAGCTATGCAACCAAAAACCGGGGCGAGAATATTTTTATGGTGCAGTTTGCTGCCAATATTCTCCCTTCTAACTGGCAGACTTCCATTATTCCTTATAATCAGGGCATTTCGGCTTATTCCGACGAAACCGGGGCTATTTTTGCGAATAAAGAGTTTGTAGAATCGTACGAACCCGGCGATAAGCGCGTACAGGAAAAACAATTTTATTACCGTACCTACACCTTAAGTGATAACCGGAGCAAGACCGTGGATCTGGGCGGGTATTATATCTACAAGCATTTTGATACGCCAGCCCACCTTACTTCCACCAGCAGCGGCCTGAACTGGTCTTTGTTGCGGTACGCCGAAGTTTTGTTAACGTATGCCGAGGCAGCCAATGAAGCAACGGGGCCTTCGGCCTTGGCTTACGAAGCCATTAACCAGATAAGACGGAGGGCGCAACGGCCGGAACTTTCCGGCCTGAGTCAGCAAGCGTTTAGAGAAGCCATCTGGCGGGAACGCTGGCACGAACTGAGCTATGAAAACAAAACCTGGTTTGATATGGCCCGGCTTCGCAAAGCTTTCAATGTAACTACCAAAACCTTTGAAGATTATGTAGGACACAAATTTTCGTATGGTCCGGTATTAAAACAGCGGGAGCTATTATTCCCGATTCCAACGGCCGAAGTCAGGAATAATAAAAACCTGGTTCAGAATACAGGCTATTAACTCAAAAACTTACCTAAACAGTAAGCCGGCCCGAATACCCGGGAATAAACAGCTCTAAAGGGTTTATTCCCGGGTTAATCGGTAGAGCTGGTTAAAGCAGTGCCCGTCCGGCTTTTATTAAATAAATTTTATATAAATTGCCCAAGGCGCATTATTTAATATTTCACAAAAGACAAATCAGGACAATACAATTTCCTTTTTTTCAGACTTGTTCCCCTGTATTTGTTTTGGCACGTCCGGATATTAGACCAATTTACCTTCAGAAAAAATTATATTCTGTGCAGGTATATTTGTTTTAATAAAATCAGGGGACCGAAAGTCCATTTTTTAAGATAAAAACATATATTTATAGTAAGCTAATAATGCGTAAATGAAAATCGGTATAAAAGACAATTTTAAAATAGCGCTGAAAACCCTGGGGGTAGTCGTATTTGCGTTATGTACATTTCAGTTTACCCAATCAACTTCCCCGGCCCTGAAGCTAAAAAAAGGTTCACACATTGTTTTAATCGGGAATAACCTGGGCTCCCGCATGATGAACTACGGACATTTTGAAACGGAAATACACCTGCGTTATCCGGACTTTAACTTATTTATCCGGAATATGGCCGACGGCGGCAACACGCCGGGCTTCCGGCCGCATTCCAGCCGGGTATCGCCGTGGGCTTTTCCGGGGGCAGAAAAATTCCAGACCGAGCTGGCCAAAAATTCGGGTAGTGAAGGTCATTTTGAAACCGAAGACCAGTGGCTTACCCGCCTGAAAGCCGATGTAATTATTGCCTTCTTTGGGTACAACGAATCGTTCCAGGGAAAAGCAGGACTCGAAAACTACAAAGCCGAGCTGGATGCTTTTATTAAACATACTTTAAAGCAAAACTACAACGGCACCACCCCACCGCAATTAGCTATTGTTTCGCCCATTGCCTTCGAAGACCTTTCCAAAACACAGGATCTGCCCAATGGCGTAAAAGAAAACGCAAACCTGGCCCTCTACACCGCGGCCATGAAAGAAGTTGCGGCCAAAAACAAAGTACACTTTCTAGATGCCTT
>JAQBNV010000350.1 GCA_028288395.1 Adhaeribacter sp.
TGTATCGGTTTAAAATAGGTATGATAGCCTGAATATTCATCGGCGCCGGATCGGCGTACTTCATTTTGGCCTAATGACCTACCTGTCCTGAAATATTCTAATTAGACGCAGTAGCTAAATATTGACCGTAACTTCCTTAACTTCCGTTAAATTTGCACCATGGAACTACAGGGCAAATGGACCAGGGACCCCGAAGGGTTTATGGAATTTGATTCAGGGGCATTGCAACGCGTCTACGAAACAGTAACAGATAAATATCACCAGGTATACAACGGCTATCTGCACCAGTATGACGACGACGAAGAAGCGCACCAGCACGCGCTAAGCGAAGGATACGAAATGATAACAGATTACAAAACGATTAACGGCGCCGAAGAATTTGTTACTTCCTATACCACGCCCACGCAGATTATGGATATCTGGTACGAGTTTGATATTATCAGCAACAAAAGAATTTACCACCGCGGGTTTGTGCGGATAAAAGATAAGTAAGTGCCTTGCGAAATCTGATGAAAGATAATTTCTCGCAACAGGCTGACCAATACGCAGCTTTTCGTCCGGATTATCCTGCGGAACATATGCATTTTTTTAATCGACCTGGTACCGGAGAAAGCGGCCGCCTGGGATGCCGGCACCGGTAATGGGCAGGTGGCAGTAAAGCTGGCTGATTATTTCGCAGCGGTTTATGCCACCGACATCAGCCCAAAACAGCTGGCAAATGCCCCGACACGAAGCAATATATTTTATAAGCAGGAGCCGGCGGAGCATACATCGGCGCCGAATAATTTTTTTAACCTGGTTACCGTGGCGCAGGCCATACACTGGTTTAACTTTGATCTTTTTTACGCCGAAGTTAACGCACTTTAAAAGCCGACGGAATACTGGCGGTAATCGGGTATGCCCTGCTGCATATAGACGGCCCCACAAATGAAGTTATAAATCAACTTTATAGCGCTATCCTGGGCGATTACTGGGATAAAGAAAGGAAATATATCGACGCCCATTATCAAACCATTTCTTTCCTTTTTCTCCGGTGCAGACGCCATTACTGGCAATTACCCGCCGCTGGACCTTTGACCAAGGGGTGGGCTATCTGAATACCTGGTCGGCGGTGCAGCATCATAAAGTACAAAACAAAGTAGATCCGCTGTCTTTGGTAGAACCAGCTTTAAAAAAAAAGTTTGGGGTTCTGCTTTAATTAAAACAGTTACATTTCCGGTGTTGTTGCAGGTGGGTCGTAAACTGCCCGCCGGTGACAGCGCTATTTTACCTGCGGAAATTAGCTGAATATCTTTTCAGATACATTAAGATTGCAGCCGTAAAACGGCTTATAATTAGATTCTGTTTATCCTAAATTACTATATATGAAAGCCTGGCACCAGTTAACTTCCACTGACACCATCGAAACCCTGGATACCACTCCAAATGGTTTATCAGCTTCCGAAGCCACCAAACGCCTGGAACAACACGGCTACAACCAGATGGAGGAGCAAAAACGCAAAGCCTGGTGGCAGATGGTATTGGATCAACTGGCCGATTTTATGATTCTGATTTTGATTGCCGCTTCGGTGATTTCGGGGCTGCTCGGCGATCTTACCGATACTTTTATAATTCTGGCCATAATTGTTTTAAATACCATTATGGGGTTTGTGCAGGAGTACCGGGCCGAAAAAGCCATGGATGCTTTAAAAAAAATGACCTCACCCGCCTCCCGGGTCGTGCGCGATGGCCGTACCCACACCATTCCTTCGGCGGAGCTGGTACCGGGTGATAAAGTATTGCTCGAAGCCGGCGATATTATTCCGGCCGATTTGCGACTTTACGAAACCCACCAGCTAAAAATAGATGAATCGACCCTGACCGGGGAATCGCACAATATAGACAAACTTACCAAACCGCTGGACCCTGGCGATTACCCGCTCGGCGACCGCATTAACCTGGCTTATAAAGGCACTAATGTGACGAGCGGCCGCGGTTCGGGTTTTGTAACGGCTACCGGCATGGGTACCGAGTTGGGAAATATTGCTAAAATGATTCAGGGCGAAGATACCACTACGCCGCTGCAAAAAAGGCTGGCCGCTTTTGGCAAGCGCCTGGCCATTATCATTATTATTATTTGTGTTATTGTTTTTGTGATGGGACTTTTGCGGGGAGAGGAACCGCTGAACATGCTTTTAACGGCTATTTCGCTGGCGGTAGCAGCTATTCCGGAGGCTTTACCGGCGGTAGTAACCATCTCGCTGGCCCTGGGGGCTAAACGCATGGTAAAACAAAATGCCCTGATTCGGAAATTGCCGGCCGTAGAAACGCTGGGTTCCGTAACTTATATCTGCTCCGACAAAACCGGTACCCTGACCATTAATAAAATGACGGTGGAAGCGGCGGAAGCGGTAGCCGCCTCGTTGCCCGGGCTTTCTTACGCCCCGGAAGAGCTGCTAAAAATTTGTATGGCTCTGAACAACGATGTTACCCGCAACGAAGCGGGTGACGTGCTCGGAGAATCGACG
>JAQBNV010000414.1 GCA_028288395.1 Adhaeribacter sp.
GCCAGATGTACGCAGCTTATTGGGAACCAACTGAAACGGGCCTGCGCTTTACCATTCGGGCCAACCGTTTTTTGCGGGGCATGGTGCGTTTGATAGTAGGCACAGTGCTGGACGTAGGCTGCGGAAAAATATCGCCCGCGGTTTTTAAAAATATACTCGCGGCCCAAGATCGGCGGCAGGCCAGTGGCGCTGCCCCGGCAACGGGCTTGTTTCTGACCCGCGTTACCTACCCGGAAAATTATTTTACCGAACCAACAGAAATATTTGTACCGGATAAAACTTCATCGCTACTTTAGTAGTTACACCTTTGGTTACGGGCTACGAATAAAAGTAGTAGCTTTGCCGTTATATTTTTCAGCAGCATCAGTTTAGCCGGTAGCCTTCCGGCTGGTTTAAAAAGGAAAAGACTATTGGAACAGAAAACAGGTAAACAGATAGGCAGCGTCTTCGACTTTAACACCCTGAAACGCTTATATGCATTTGTTAAACCTTATAAACGCATATTTTATTTAATAATATTCCTTACCGTTGCTTCGGCTATTCTGGCCGCACTGCGTCCCTTTCTTATCCAGTATACGGTAGATAACCACATCTTACTGGGCGATATGGAAGGCCTGAATAAAATGTTTATTGGGTTGGGCGTATTGCTGGTGGTGCATACGTGTGTCGAATACCTGCATACTTATTTCGCCGGCTGGCTGGGGCAGCATATAGTACGGGATATTAGGGTGTTGCTGTACCGGCATATTTTGAAGCTCCGGCTTAAATTTTACGACCGTACGCCTATTGGTACGCTGGTAACCCGCAACGTGTCGGATGTAGAGCAATTATCGGATGTTTTCTCCGAAGGACTGGCCGCAATGTTGGGCGATATCCTGCAGTTGGTATTTATCCTGGGCTACATGCTTTACATCGACTGGAAACTTACCCTGGTAAGTCTGGCTACCTTGCCTTTCCTGTTCATCAGTACTTATATTTTCAAAGAGAAAGTTAAAGCTTCCTTTCAGGAAGTGCGCACGGCGGTAGCCAACTTAAATGCGTTTGTGCAGGAGCATCTTACCGGCATGAACATTGTGCAGATATTTAACAACGAAGCGCGCGAAGAAAAAAAATTTCAGAAAATAAACCAGGAGCATACGCGGGCTAATATCCGGTCGGTACTGTATTATTCTATTTATTTCCCGGTAGCCGAAGTAATTGGGGCCACTGGTACTGGTTTACTCGTTTGGTACGGTGCCCGGGGCGTTATTAACGAAGAAGTAACGCTGGGTACCCTCATTGCTTTTATCATGTACATTGCAATGTTTTTCCGGCCCATCCGGCAAATTGCCGACCGGTTTAACACCTTGCAGATGGGCGTAGTAAGTACCGAGCGCATTGTGCGGTTACTCGACAGCAAAGAACTAATTTCGGATACCGGCACGTATGCCCCGGCCAGCACCCGCGGCGATGTTTCTTTTGAGCGCGTTTGGTTTGCCTACAACAACGAAGAGTATGTGCTGCGCGATATTTCTTTTGAAGTAAAAGCCGGGCAAACTGTTGCTTTTGTAGGAGCCACCGGAGCGGGCAAAACCTCTATTATTAATTTACTTAGCCGGTTTTACGAAATAAACAAAGGCACAATCCGGATAGACGGAGTAGATTTAAAAGAATATGATCTGAATGTGCTCCGCAGCCAGATTGGGGTGGTATTGCAGGACGTATTTTTGTTTTCCGGGTCTATTGCAGATAATATTACTCTGGGCAACCCCCATATTACCCGCGAGCAGATTTGGGAAGCGGCCGAATTGGTAGGCGCCCGCCGGTTTATCGAGCGCCTGCCCGACGGTCTGGATTATAGAGTGATGGAACGGGGCGCTACTTTATCGGTGGGGCAACGGCAGCTGATTTCGTTTGTGCGGGCCATGGTGTATAATCCGCGCATTATTATCCTGGACGAGGCCACCTCGTCGGTAGATTCCGAAACCGAAGAACTTATCAGATTTGCCATAGACCAATTGATGCAAGGCCGCACCTCTATTGTAATTGCGCACCGCTTATCTACCATCCAGAAAGCCGATAAAATAATTGTGCTGGACAGAGGCGAAATAAAAGAAACCGGCAACCACGAAGAATTGCTACAGCAGCAAGGCTTCTATGCCCAACTATACCAGATGCAGTACAAGGACGTATTAAGTTGAGTGCGCCTGCTATCCCGGGTATTAAATTATATAACCGATTTTTATAACCAATTAAAGAGCCTTTACCGGCTTGCGTTTTAACCGTGAACAAAAGATTTGTATTAATTTTATTAACCGTTACAGTCGTCGGCTTTGGGCTTTATGCGTATTTAGGTGGATTTAATACGCCCGAAATTAAAATTACGACTTCCAAAACCCAATATATTGCGGGTAAATATTATGCCGGTACCATAGAAGATGACCAACTCGGAACGCTTTTTCGGCAGGCAGCAGAAACCCTGGACCAAAAGAAATTAACCGGCGCTTTGGCCAATATTTACTACAACAGTCCGGAAAATCAAACCGACAGCATAAAAGCTTTCATTGGTATAAT
>JAQBNV010000450.1 GCA_028288395.1 Adhaeribacter sp.
GTACCTGGCGGCCAATATTAGCTATAAACTTAAATCCGGTTTCTGGGCCGGTACTACGCTGTACCATATAAAAGGCATCCAGAATTATATCGACGAAACCAATCTGTCGGCTGGCTGGGATTTTAACCTCACCGGCCGGCTGGACGGTAGCCTGAGTTATACCCGTTATATTTATGGATCGGATAACCCGCTGCTGCAATCGGTAGCTTCCAATCTGGCCATGGGTTACCTGGGTTACGACTGGTCATTTGTTTATTCGAGCCTGACGGCCAGTTATCTTTTCGGCGAATTTAACGATGTATTTCTGGGACTGAATAATTCAAGGTATTTCGGAAAGAAGAATATTTTCGGCAGCAACGATTACCTGGGCATTGAACCAACCCTGAACCTACTCGCTGGCACCCAATTTTTTACCGAAACTTACACCACCAAAATTGAAACCCCTAACAATGGAAATAAGTGGAATGGTAATAATGGGAAAGGTAATGGGAATAATGGCAACAATGGAAATGGAAACGAGAATAATGGTAATGGAAACTGGAATAGTGGTAACAACGGCAATACCAGCACCACAACCACTATTAATACAATAGTTGAATCTAAATTTACTTTATTAAATTATGGCTTTACCCTGCCGCTTATTTATGGGTTTGGCAACAATTCTTTTGAACTTTCTTGGCGGCTGTTGGTGCCTACCAATGTTCCGGCCGAATTCAGCAAAAAACCACGCTCCTTTTTCACCTTTAGTTATTACCACAGCTTTAATTTATAAGAATTTGCTTTCTTATGCACGTACTGATTATTGAAGACGAGATTACCCTGGCCAAAGAACTGCAGCATTTTTTGGTAAAAGCCCATTATCACTGCGATCTGGCTTTAACCGGCGCTGATGCGTCCGAAAAAATTGCCGTTAACCTGTATGATTTTGTGTTGCTGGATTTAGGCCTGCCCGACTACGAAGGACTGGATTTACTTGCCGAGGCCCGGCAGGTAGGCCAGGAAGCTGCCTTTATCATTTTAACGGCCCGCGGCGAACTCGATGATCGCCTGAAAGGGTTGGATCTGGGAGCCGACGATTACCTGGCCAAGCCCTTTTCGCTGCTGGAGTTACAGGCGCGCATGCAGGCCATTACGCGGCGTAAATTCGGCCTGAAACAAACTAAATTAACTATTGGTAGATTTGAAGTAGATACCAACAGCTATACCATCCGGCACGACCAGGACAATATTAATTTAACCAAAAAAGAGTTGGATATTTTAACGTACCTGCTCCTGCACAAAAACCGGGTGCTTACCCGCCTGCAATTAAGCGAACATATTTGGGGCAATATTCTGGAAGATGATTACGATTCTAATTACATCGATGTGCATATCAAGAATATCCGAAAAAAACTAGGGATTTACGCCGATACGGCCTGGCTGGAAACCGTGCGCGGCATTGGCTATAAAGTTAACGTCGAAAATAGCTAAAAGGCCAAAGGCTTCAGTTCATTTTATCGGCCAGAAATATTTGCTTACGGTACCTGAATAAATAAAACAAACGCCAGGCTGCTGCCTGTAACCGCGCTCCTAAATAACGCGGCCAGGCCAGCCTTATCCGCTAGGAACCAACAGGTGAAACTGCAAAACAAATTAGCTTCTTACAATGCCCTCTCGAAGATAATTATTATCTCCATTTTTGTATTGCTGCTCCCCTTTATCGTTAATTACCAGGCCGAGCGGCAAACCGATGTCCGGTTGCGACAGAAAAGAGATCAGGTGCTGCAGATTATTAAAACCGAAGGCATATCGCAGTACCTGGTACCGGGCCAGGATTCCAGTTTCGGCAGTTATAACTTACTGAAAGAAGAGTATATTTCGCTGGAGCAAATTGCGCGCCCGGCCCTAAATCTTAATTCTATTCAGAACAGCCCCCGGCGGGTGGAAGGTGAAATTGTAGACTACCGGATCTTGAGTTATACTTTTCCGGCGGCCGGCAACTGGTACCTGATGGAAATTGGCCGCAGCCGGGATATCATTTACGAGAATAATTCTGTTTTACAGCGCTTTGCCCTGCTGCTGCTCATCAGCATGGTTATACTCACCATTGTTTCCGACATCTATTTTACCAAATATTTGCTTTCGCCCCTGAATATTATTGTCCGGACCAAATTACAAAACCTGCGATCGCCGGCCGATTTCAAGTTTCCGCGCATAAAAACCACTACTTCTGATTTTAAGCACCTCGACAACAGCATTCACGAAATGATGGAACGCATAGAGCTGGCTTTTCAGCAGGAACGGGAATTTATTGCGAACGCTTCGCACGAACTGCTTACCCCTATTTCTATTCTGCAACACAAACTCGAAAACCTGAATGAGCATCCCGATACTTCGCCCGAACTGCAGGTAAAGTTTTACGAGATGCAGAAAACTATCAGTCGTTTAAAAAATATTATCAAAACCCTCCTACTTATTTCGCGCATCGAAAACGAACAATTTTTAAAAGTTGAATCAGTATCGGTAAAAGATTTGCTACAGGAGGTAATTGAAGAAATTTCGTATCGCCTGGAAGCAAAAGAAATTAACCTGGAAGTAGACTTGGCGGATGATTTTATTTGCCAGCAGAGTAACAAAGTACTCTTGTTTAACATGTTTTTTAATCTGATAAACAATGCCATAAAATACAACAAAACCGGTGGCAAACTTTTGATAAAAGGGAACTTACAGCCCGCATTTTACCAACTGGATTTTACCGACACGGGTTTGGGCATTGCGCCGGAGCGGCTCCCTTCTATTTTTTACCGGTTTAAGAAAATCAGCCGCGGCAATGCCGAAAGCTTTGGCCTGGGTTTGCCCATTGTAAAAACCATCGCCCACTACCACCAGATTAAAATAGAAGTTACTTCAGAATTAGATCAGGGCAGTACTTTCCGGCTTTTGTTTCCGCGCCAACCACAATTAAAAACAGCTTAAAATAGCACGATCCTCTTGAAAGGATTTGATTTTAATTAGATTGATAAAGCATAAACGAATTATTGCTAACCCATTGCCCTCCGGTAGTTGTAGTAAATTAAACCCGGTAATTACAATAGCTTAATCGCGCGTACATTCGCTGTTAAATATTTACCTATTCTGTATGGATATTACCATTACCACCCCGGCATTGTTGTTTCCGGCTATATCTTTATTGCTGCTGGCTTTTACCAACCGGTTTATTGCGCTGGCTTCGCTGGTGCGCAACCTGAAAGAACAATACGTCCGGACGCACAGCCACCTGTTAATGGGCCAGATTAGAAACCTGCGCGAGCGGCTGATTTTAATCCGTAACATGCAAACGTTGGGTATTTCGAGTATGTTTATGTGTGTGCTGTGTATGTTCGTGCTGTTTGCCGGGGAATTAACGGCAGGTAAATATTTGTTTGGCATCAGCTTGCTCCTGTTAATGGCCTCTCTAGCCCTTTCTATCCGGGAAATTCATATTTCGGTAAATGCCCTGAAAATTGAACTGAGTGATATGGAGAACCAGGAAAACCAGAAGGAAAACAACGGATAACCCCGCCCGAAACCATCCATTACGTCGATACTGCTTTTTAACTGCTTTCTTCAAATAGGTATTTATGCTCTTATTCTCAGAGAAGGAATCAATTACCTGTTTTCTTTTTATTATCTAACGGTACCAGGGCATGAAGCTGCTGGGGAGGGCGTTGCATTTCAATCCCGTTCGGAAGTAGCATTTGCCGAAGCTTTAACCGCGTAGGAAGCGGCATATTGGGCATGACTGGCCACGTGCGCGGTGGCGGCAGCATGACCGGCGGCCCGGGCCGCCAACCGGGCTTCCGGACTATTCGCCTCCCGGGCCGCCGCATGCGCCGCGAAAGCAAACTTACGGGCCTCACTCATTTTTATTTCTCCCCGCGCCCACGCTCTGGCCGCGGCGATGGCTTCCCAAGGGCGGGCGTCTCCGGGATTATGCTTCTCAAAATACGGAAGCACCCGCTCGGCACAATCTGCTGCCCAGCCTGCCAGTACCTTCTGCTCCGCAGGTTCCATTTTATTCACCAATGTATATTTCTGATAGCTTTATTTCTAGAGACTACTTTAGAACAAAATTATTCAGGTTATTAGAACCCTATTTAAGACATCGATGGGATTTAACTTTTACTACGGTAATGATAATCAGCAAACCGGATAAAATTCTGCCAATCAAAAGCAGTTAAATCATGAATGCCTTCCTGGTTATGATAGCCCAAAAAAGAATTGATAATGGGCGTGTTGATGGCGGGTGATTCCGGGGTAAGTGCAGATGGTTTTTTATACAAAGCGTAAACCGGCTGCGCATGGATTAAGGATAGGTAAGTGCCCTTGGGGTCGGCCCAAAGATCTTTGGTGGCATTGGTTACATAAACGGGCCGGGGTGCAATCAAAGCCACCAGCATGTGCTGATCGACTGGTAACGCGGCTTCATTGTCGTTGTATTTTTTATAATTATTCGCAAACCAATGCGGAAAACTGGTATTAATTACTT
>JAQBNV010000470.1 GCA_028288395.1 Adhaeribacter sp.
TTTTCTTCGTCAGGATGTGGCTTTTGAAAGCGTGTTTACGCTTAATTTTGCCTGTGCCCGTTAAAGAAAACCGTTTCTTTGCACCAGATTTAGTTTTAACTTTTGGCATTTTATAAAATTTAAGTAAATAATTAAAATTTATCGGATCCGGAATTTACTTCTTGGCCTTTGGCGTCAAAAACAAAAACATCCGTTTTCCTTCTAATTTCGGGAGTTGCTCTACTTTGGCTACCTCTTCCAAGGCCTGGGCAAATTTAAGCAACAACACCTCGCCACGTTCTTTAAACACAATGGTACGGCCCACAAAGTGAACATACGCCTTTACTTTAGCACCATCTTCGAGAAAAGCCCGGGCGTGTTTAACCTTGAATTCAAAATCGTGATCATCGGTATTAGGGCCAAAGCGGATTTCTTTCGTTACCACTTTCTGCGTTTTGGCCTTCATCTCCCGCTGCTTCTTCTTCAAGTCATACTTGAATTTAGAGTAATCAACAATACGACAAACTGGCGGTTCTGCCTTTGGCGATATTTCTACAAGGTCCAGGTTTTGCTCCCGGGCAATGCGCAATGCTTCGTCCGTGGAGAAAACCCCGGTCTCGACATTTTCACCAACTAATCTTACCTGCCGGGCCAGTATTTTATTATTGATCTTGTATGGTTCCTCAATGGCACCACGCTGCGGCATCCGTCTGTTAGTATTCGTATTGATAGTATTGCCTCCTTTAATTATAGTTTTTTCAATCGAGGTGCGAATATCGCACTAATTCAGCTATTTTAAAAACAAAATTTAATTTTTGCTTAAAATATCTGTTAACATGGCTTTAAAATTCTGAATAAATAAATCTACCGACAAATTCCCCATGTCTCCTTCGCCGTGTTTGCGTACCGAAATAATATCGTTTTCCTGTTCCTTCTCTCCTACTATCAGCATGTATGGCACTTTTTGCATTTCGGCATCACGGATTTTCCGGCCAATTTTCTCGTCGCGGGTATCTATAAAGCCCCGGATATCTTCCTGTAACAGGCGCTGATACACTTGTTCGGCATACTCGTGGTATTTTTCCGAAATAGGCAAAATCGCAAACTGATCCGGGCTTAACCAGATAGGGAAGTTGCCGGCGCAGTGTTCAATTAATACCGCCACAAAGCGTTCCAGCGAGCCGAATGGCGCCCGGTGCAACATCACGGGCCGCTGCTTGGTATTATCCGGTGCGGTATATTCCAGCTGAAAACGTTCCGGTAAGTTATAATCTACTTGAATGGTACCTAATTGCCATTTGCGACCCAAGGCATCTTTTACCATAAAATCGAGTTTTGGTCCGTAAAAAGCCGCCTCCCCTAATACTGTAACGGTAGACAAACCTTTTTCCTGCGCCGCCTCTATGATGGCACTTTCGGCTTTTTCCCAGGCTTCGTCGGTACCAATATATTTTTGCTTGTTGGCAGGGTCGCGCAACGATATTTGGGCGGTATAGTCTTCAAAGCCCAAGGCTTTAAAAACATAAAGCACCAAGTCAATTACTTTAATAAATTCTTCTTTTACCTGCTCGGGGCGGCAAAAAATGTGGGCATCGTCCTGGGTAAATCCCCGCACCCGGGTTAAACCGTGCAGCTCCCCGCTTTGTTCGTAACGATAAACCGTACCAAATTCGGCCAGGCGCAACGGTAAATCGCGGTAAGACCGGGGTTTGGTTTTGTAAATCTCGCAGTGGTGCGGGCAGTTCATGGGTTTTAAAAAGAACTCTTCGCCTTCATTGGGTGTCCGGATAGGCTGAAAAGAATCGGCTCCGTATTTTTCGTAGTGGCCAGAAGTCACGTAAAGTTCTTTACTAGCAATGTGAGGTGTTACTACCTGCTGGTAGCCGGCCCGGGTCTGGGCTTTGCGCATAAAATTCTCCAGGCGTTCGCGCAGCATGGTGCCTTTGGGCAGCCACAAGGGCAAGCCCATACCTACTTTCTCGGAGAAGGCAAATAGTTCTAACTCTTTACCTAATTTGCGGTGGTCGCGGCGCTTGGCTTCTTCCAGGCGTTCGAGATATTCGGTTAGTTCTTTTTGTTTCGGAAAGGTAATGGCGTAAACGCGGGTTAGCTGCTCCCGCTTTTCATCGCCACGCCAGTATGCACCAGCCACATTCATGAGCTTAGCGGCCTTTATAAAGCCAGTGTTGGGAATATGGGGTCCGCGACATAAATCCACAAAGTTGCCTTGCGAATAAAAAGTTATAGTGCCATCATCCAAGCCTTCCAATAAATCCAACTTATACTGATCGCCTTTGTTTTTAAAATAATCGATAGCCTCGGCTTTGGGAACCGGCCGCCGGACATATTCGCTTTTGTTGCGGGCCAGTTCCAGCATCTTTTGTTCGATAGCCGGAAAATCATCCTGCGACAACTGTTTGCCACCAAGGTCGATATCGTAATAAAAACCGTTTTCAATCGCGGGTCCAATGCCAAATTTTACGCCCGGGTATAAGGCTTCCAGGGCCTCGGCTAATAAGTGCGCCGAAGAGTGCCAGTACGTGGCTTTGCCTTCTGCATCATTCCAGGTAAGTAATTGTACCACCGCATCTGTTTCGATGGGGCGGCTCAAATCCCAAACTTCGTTATTTACTTTAACGGCCAAAACGTTGCGGGCCAGTCCTTCACTAATGCTGGCGGCTATTTGCAAACCGTTTATACCTGGTTGGTACTGCCTCACCGAGTTGTCAGGCAATGTGATATTGATCATTTCTTTCCTTTAAATATTGGTAGTATCTTCTCTATAAAAGTTGTTCTGGTACCTTCGCAAGCTGTCGCGCTGCATCTTTTTTATACCCCAGGCCGAACGGCGCACCCCCCACATCGATTTAACATCGTTGGGTTTACGGGTTAGTACCTGGTTATATTGTACTATTGCTTCCGCAAACCGGCCGGTTTTCTCCAGGCTTTCCGCCAGTATTTCCTGGGCTTGCGGCAGATTCCTGGTTTCGGACTTTATCTTATTCAGGTGAGCAGCCGCAGCGACATAATTACGCCTCTTATAATCCAGCAAAGCCAGTTGGTAACTGGCTAGGTATAAATCGGTATCTAAATTAACTGCTTCTGAAAAGCAGGTATAAGCACTGTCGGGCTTTTTTATACCGTCGTAACGCAAACCTCGCTGGTACCACAAAAAGCCATTCGCCGGCTCTAAAGCTGCACCCAATTTTAGATAATGATTCGCTTCATCATAATTCCGGTAGGCATTAAAAATACTGGCCAACTGCAAATAAGGTGGTACAAATTCCGGTGCATTATTTATAGCCCGCCGAAATAACAATATTGCCGATGCGGTATCACGGGTTTCGGCCCTGGCCAGACC
>JAQBNV010000478.1 GCA_028288395.1 Adhaeribacter sp.
GACAATTCTTAAACAAACTAACCTTAATTATTTAAATATTCGCCGCCTAAATAAACTTAAATATTTGCGGTCAAAATTAAATTTAAATTTGGTTCATAGATGATAAAATAATCGCTATTTCGGAATATATTTAGCCTACTTATGAAGCTGGAACATTTTGCGCTGAATGTAGAAAATCCGATTGCCATGGCGGCCTGGTATGTTACCAACCTGGGATTGCGGGTAATAAGACAAATGGCGGCCGCTCCATTTACCACCTTTCTGGCCGACGACAGCAGTCGGATAATGATCGAAATTTATTTAAATCCGGTCGATGAGGTGCTCCCTTACCGCCAGATGAATCCTTTGCTGGTACACCTGGCTTTTGTTTCAGCAGATCCGAATACCGATAAAGACAGGTTGGTGGCGGCCGGCGCCGAAATGGTTTCGGACCAGCGGCTGGAAGATGGATCGCACCTGGTAATGCTTCGCGATCCCTGGGGGCTGGCCGTGCAATTGTGCCGCCGGGGTCAACCCATGCTGGCGGCTACCGAAAATGAACACCTGGCCGAAGCCTGAATAATAGCAGATGAAAAATAAATTTAAAAGTTTCTTATTACCGGCCGGCGCCTTTATTCTGGTATTGGTATTACTCGGCGCTTGCCGTACCCGCCAACAAAATCTCCCGGTAGAAAACGAAGCGGCAACCGAAACTCCCTGGAGCGGATTAGATGCCGTTTTAAAAGAAATCAAAGCCCCTACTTTCCCCAATAAAGATTTTAATATAACCAGTTACGGGGCAGTGGGTGACGGAAAAACCGATTGTACCGAAGCATTCAAAAAAGCAATTGCGGCCTGCCATACTGCCGGCGGTGGCCGCGTGCTGGTACCCGCCGGAAATTTCTTTACAGGGCCTATCCATCTATTAAGTAATGTAAACCTACACGTAGTAAAAGCGGCGCGTATAACGTTTTCCACCGATCCGGAGGCTTACCTGCCCCTGGTATTTACCCGTTGGGAAGGCGTAGAACTAATGAATTATTCGCCATTGATTTACGCGTTCGAGCAGAAAAATATTGCCGTTACCGGCGAAGGCATTTTGGATGGCGGCGCCAACGAAACCAATTGGTGGCCCTGGAAAGGCCAGCGGCACTACGGCTGGAAACCCGGCACCCCCAACCAGACTGACCCCGATAAACGCGCTGCCCTTTTCCGGATGGCCGAAGAAAATGTACCGGTAGCGGAACGGAAGTTTGGTCCGGGTTTTTACCTCCGTCCCCAGTTTGTGCAACCTTACCGCTGCGAAAATATTCTCATCCAGGGGGTAACTTTTATCAATTCGCCGATGTGGATCCTGAACCCGGTGCTGTGTACAAATGTAACTATCGAGAAAGTAACCGTAGAAAGCCAGGGACCCAACTCCGACGGCTGCGACCCGGAATCCTGCAAAAATGTTTTGATTAAAGATTGCTTCTTTAATACCGGTGATGATTGTATTGCGATTAAATCGGGCCGCAACGCCGATGGCCGCCGGATTAATGTACCCAGCGAAAATATTGTAATCCAGGGCTGCACCATGGCGAACGGGCACGGTGGCGTAGTGATTGGGAGTGAAATATCGGGGGGCGCCCGCAATATATTTGCCGAAAACTGCACCATGAACAGCCCGCTGCTGGACCGGGCTTTACGTATCAAAACCAGCTCGGCAAGAGGTGGTATAATCGAGAATATTTATATGCGCAACATAAAAGTGGGGCAGGTAAAAGAACAGGTAATTATCGCCACCATGTTTTACGAAGATTCCGGCGCTTACGTGCCTACCATCCGGAATATTGAAGTTAAAAATATGACGGTAGAAAACGGCGGGAAAGTGGGGGTTTTGCTGGATGGGTACCAACAGTCGCCTATACAAAACCTAAGACTGGTAGATGTAGAGATAAAAAAAGTACAGGAGCCCTATAAATTCTCTTATACAAAAGATATTTACTTTAAAAACGTCACCATCAATGGCAAACTGGTAACGGCACCCGAATAAATCAGCTGCTTAGGTTTCTACGGCTACGGTTTTTAGGCCAGCCAGGTGGGTACTGTCTAATTTACCGAGGATATAAACCTGGATTTCGCGGTGCCCGATCCGGTATACCTTCACTTCCGGCAGGTTTTTGAGTAAATATTCCTGTAATTCCCGGAAGCGAAAGGTAATATTTTTGGTATAATCTTCATCCGCGTCGGGAACCTCGGCTGTCATGTTACGGAAAAAATACGGCAATGCTACCGTTTCTATCTTTGCCGTTGGCGACTGCCCTACCAAATTTAATACGTAACCTTCGTTTAAAACCGTACCCTCCGGGAACTCATACAAAACGGGTTCCAATGGATATTCACTTTCACTCATATAAAATAACCCCTCGCAATATTTCTTTATTTCTTCTGTAAATAGGGCGGCAGTTAAGGTGTGGTCCGGGTTCATAAATATTTTTCTAGGTAATACCCTACAGGAAAGGCTGCTGGTTTAGTCAATTAACTTCCGCAAAAATTACGGATTGGATATTTGTTCCTTTCTCGAATCGGTTTTTTTTGATCAGCTTCAACAACTTGGGGGAATTTCATTGTTGATAATCCGGCGTATAATCCCATATTATCTCCGATCCGGACCAACATCCACTTTTGCTTCGAGCACCTGTTGTAATTGCAAAGGTAGCGCCGATAGTAAATCATAGCCGGTGGCCGCTTCGATGGCGTCTACGGTAGTCAGGTAGGTGGTCCAATCGGGATTGCTGTTGTTGGCGTTAGGAGAATTTACAGCAAATACGCGGGTGTTTTCATCAATACGGTTGCCGTCGTCGGTACCTTCGGGCAATACCACCACCACTTTCCAGATTTGGGCCGGGACGGTAATTTTGCCGCCCGCCAGGGTTTCTTTAAAACCACTGTTACCGGTGCCGCCGGTGCCGTAACTTCCCATGATTATGTAACATTCCTGCCCGGCCTGCTCTACCAAGGTGCGAATATAATCTTCCATATTGCCCCACGTATCGCGGTTATGATTGGGTGCCTGCGGAATCATATTCGTCATCAGAAAAGTGGCTGCGTTATTTTCGGCGGAATTAGACCGGTCGGCGGAAGGGCAATTGTGGCCCCGATCAAATCCACTACCCGAGTAAGCCGTGGTATTTACCTTGTACCAGGCCGCCGGAAGCGAGGTATCGGTCCGGAAATTATCTTGGCGGGGGGCCGTGCCCATCCAATCGCGGCTTAAATGCCAGCTTACCCAGTTGGGCGTTCCGCGGTCGCGGCTGTAGGAAATCGCATATTGAGGTTTATCCAGCAAATAATTATTAAAATTACTTTCTTCAGCGGTGGCATTACTCGGGTTGCCCAATAAAAGATGTTCGCTTCCGTTAAAAACAGTAACCGCTGGTTTTTGTCTCCCCGAAGGAGATTCTTTTCGTTGCTCCGACGTTTCGGTTTGGCGGACACAAGTGGCCAGACTTAGAAAAAAAACGAACAGAGCGATGAAAATTAAAAAAATCAGAAATTTACTTTTCATACATCTAGCCTAAATAATGGCGTAACAATACCCGGATAACTTTCTGCTTAACCCAAATGTCCGATTTTTCATTAACGGTAATCAGGTAATAGCCGCTAAATTTCGAGTGGGTACCAGCTCCGTTAAGTTCTACTATTCTTATTAAATTTTGGTCAACTTATTCCAAAATATTCTTTTCTAAAATATAGCAATAAAGGCGGCTCGCAAAAAGATGCTTCCGGATCAGAAAGGGTGTACGACAAAGTACACTAAAATATCCGTAATAGTTCTCCTCGGTCGGTGCCCTCACCGACTGAAAGATAAAATTTCGCTCCCGTACAACTTTTCATCTTCTTGGGAGGCTTCTACTATAAAAGGCAATCTTTCTTAGGCTAGCTTAATTCTTTCGGTCGGTGATGGCACCAACCGAGGGAAGGCTGGACGTACCACAAAAGAAACTAAAAGATTTGTCTCTTATGGGTAAATTAAACGACAAAGCGATGTATAAACATGCTGTTTGTGCAGTTTGTCGTACACCGGATAAAAAAAGTTGAAGGAGTAGTATTATTTTTTGTGCTGATGTCTCTGGTAATGTGTTTTTAAAGCATCTTCGCCAAAATCGTTAGTTAAATC
>JAQBNV010000494.1 GCA_028288395.1 Adhaeribacter sp.
TTTTCTTCAGGTTAGATTCTTCCTGCAAGGTTTGCTCCAGGCGAGCCAGCGTGGTTTGGTGGTGGGCAATATTACGGCGGGCATATTCCAGGCTAAAGTTTTTGTATTCTTCTTTCAGGCTGAAATATTTCTCGCACACACGTGCCTGGCGTTCCAGCGATTTCAGGTTTTTGGCAATTTCGAAAAGCACATCTTCCAGGCGCTCCAGATCCGCATCGGTTTCCTCCAGCTTGCGCAGGGTTTGTTTTTTGCGCATTTTGAATTTCGAAATCCCCGCGGCCTCCTCAAATAATAGCCGCCGCGAATTCTCTTTGTCATTCAGAATTTCGTCCACCATTTTCAGTTCAATAATGGCGTAACTATCGGAACCGATGCCGGTGTCCAGGAATAATTCGTTTATGTCTTTCAGGCGGCAGGGTACGCCGTTTAACTGGTACTCGCTGTCGCCGTTCCGGAAATATTTGCGCGTAACAATTACCTCGGAGTAAGCACTAGGCAGAATGCCTTTGGTATTGTTAAACGTAATCGAAACTTCGGCGAGTTGCTGGGGTTTGCGGTTTTTGGAGCCGTTAAAAATAACGTTCTCCATTTTGTCGGAGCGGAGATTCCGGGTTTTTTGTTCGCCCAGCACCCACCGGATGGCGTCGACGATGTTGGACTTGCCGCAGCCGTTGGGCCCTACAATGCCTGTTATTCCGGCATCGAAGTTAATAACTACCTTATCGCCGAAGCTCTTAAAACCTTTAATTTCTAATCTGGATACTTGCATTAATCTAAAGCCGTGCTTACCAATCTAGGCGCAAAAATACATATTTTCCGGCACAGTAGCTAAATCCATTCTGGCAGCAGGTTAAAGGGTGCCAGAAAATGCAGGATAAAAATACCGGTGTCTTACGCAAAAAAAATATAAAGAACTGCGCCTGGCTATTTAGTAATGCTGGTACCAGCAATTTATTTGATAGCTTCGAAAATACGGATAGGCGGGGCGTTGCGGAAACAGAACTCCGTTTTTACCTTTTTAAAATAAAGATCTAAGTAATCCTTTAAAAATTTATCTAGTTGAAAAAAGGTTTGGTAGGCGAGGAATTTACCACCGGGCCGCAGGCATTCGGCCGATTTATTTACAATATTATTCCGGAGGGTATGGGGCAGAAAAGAAAAAGGAATACCCGAAATAATATAATCGGCTTTGCTAACCCGGCTAAGAGAAAGTATTTCTACTACATTTTCGGCGCTTTCGTGGTAAATAAGCAGGCGCGGATCCCGGAAAGAACTTTGGAGGATATTTATAAATTCGGTATTCCTTTCAATCAGGATAAGAGTAGAATCCGGCGTAAGTTTATCTAGCAGGTAACGCGTAAAAACACCGGTGCCCGGGCCATATTCTATTATTACATTTTTCTTGCGAAAATCGATTTTATCACAAACTTTCTTGATGCCAAAGACCGAAGTAGGGGTAAAGGAAGCTACTTGCTTGTCGCGCAGCATATTTTTTAAATAAACAATGGTATCCATCCGTTATTTTTTCTGGAATTCTGATTAACGTTAAGGTTAAAATTTAATCAACTTTCGTCGTCTGCAATCTATTGGCAATAATCAACCCGGTAGCTGTGCCCGGATTGATATAGTACGGGTTTTAAGAATAGCCGGACAAACCGGGGTGTAAATAAATTAATCGAAATTGGTGAGCGCGTAGGAAAGTATATTGGCTCCCATGCGTAAGGCTAACTGGCGTTTTTCTTCCGGATCGTTGTAAATTTCCTGATCCTCCCAGCCGTTTCCCAAATCGCATTCATACGAATAAAAGCAAACCAACCGGCCCTGGTAAATCAGCCCAAAGCCTTGGGGTACTTTGTTGTCGTGCTCGTGAATTTTAGGTAAGCCTTTCGGGAATTTGTATTTCTGGCTATAAACCGGATGATTAAATGGTAATTCCACAAAACTTAACTCCGGAAATACCTTTTTCATTTCGGTGCGAATAAATTTATCGAGGCCGTAATTGTCATCGATGTGCAGAAAACCACCATTTACCAGGTATTTACGCAGATTTTCGGCTTCAGCATCTGAGAAAACCACGTTGCCGTGCCCGGTCATGTGCACAAAGGGGTAACTGAAAAGCTCAGCGCTGCCCACTTCCACGATGGCCTCATCCTTGTTAATATTCATGCTCAGGTTTTGGTTGCAGAACTTTATTAAATTTGGCAAAGAAGTTTTATTCGCGTACCAGTCACCGCCGCCATTATATTTTAATTTAGCTATCTGAAAACTGGGATTCTGCGCCAGCACGGTCAAAAAGCTAATACTGATCAAAAGAAAAGTGAATATAAATTTCATAAAAATAAAAAGCTAATTAGGTGTTTTTTAAATCATGTAAGAGATTAAGGGTGTGGCAGGCTACCAGGGCCGCAGTTTCGGTACGTAACCGACTGGTGCCCAACGTTACCGGCTGCACGCCTTTCTCGTAGGCCAGCTTAATCTCCTGGGGCGAAAAGTCGCCTTCCGGACCAATCAATACACAAAACGATTCGGCTACCGGCACCCGGTGCAAGGGCGTCCTATCGTGTTCTTCTAAATGAGCGATGTAATTGCCGCCCGGGGCTAATTCCCCGATAAAGTCTTTAAATGATATAATATTGCTAAGTTCGGGCTTATAGGCCTTAACGGATTGCTTCATGGCGCTTACCAGCACTTTCTCCAGCCGGTCGTGGTTAACCTGCTTACGTTCTGAACGTTCGCATAATAAAAAGGATATGCGATCGATACCAATTTCCGTCGCTTTTTCTACAAACCACTCCATCCGGTCGATATTTTTAGTAGGGGCCACGGCGATATGTATCCGGTAAGGGCGGTAGCCAAACTGCAAATAGGTTTCGGTAACCTGCAAAACACACTTTTTCGGGTTGTCTTCCTGGATAATGGCCTGGTAAAAACCTCCTTTTCCGTCTACTAAATTTACGGCATCTCCTTTGGTTAAGCGTAAAACCTTTATCGCGTGTTTAGATTCTTCTTCGGGTAATATTACGGTTTCGGTTTGTAACGAAGAGATGTAGAAAAGATGCATGGTAAACTTTAATTTTAACCCAATATAAACAGCTGCTTTATTATATTTCTATAAAACTTCAACAATTTATTCCGGCGTTCTGGTTGTCTTAAAATTCTGGTTTAATCGCTTCGCTTACCCATATAGCCCTATAATAATATTTTGGCAATTTGGGTCGGAGGTTGTAGATTTACTTAAATTGTGAATAACTACATCTAACTTATTATTTGTTAAAATATTTTAAATGGAACAAACCATTCTGGATGAAAATCTTGCGGGGTTAAACGAAGAAAAACACCCCAGTGCCTTATACATGCTCTTCTTTACCGAAATGTGGGAGCGGTTTAGTTACTACGGGATGCGGGCTTTGTTAACCCTATACCTGATTTCCGAAATATCAAAAGGAGGACTGGGCTGGACCTCGGCCGAAGCCGGACAACTTTACGGTATTTATACCGGCCTGGTATATGTTACGCCCATCATTGGGGGTTACTTGGCAGATAAATTTTTAGGCTACCGATCGGCGGTTATTATTGGGGGCTTGCTGATGGCGCTGGGCCATGCCTCGCTGGCAATCGATGCGTTACCTTTTTTCTACGGTGGTTTAGGATTATTAATTATTGGTAACGGTTTTTTTAAACCTAATATTTCTTCGATGGTGGGGCAATTATACCCCCAGGGCAGCAAGTTAAAAGATTCGGCCTATACCATTTTTTACATGGGTATTAACCTGGGAGCCTTTTTGGGTTCTATCATTTGCGGGTATCTGGGCGAAAGCGTAGGCTGGCATTATGGTTTTGGCGCAGCTGGTATTGGGATGGTGCTGGGCTTGGTACAGTTTTATATTGGCCGCCACCGGTTAGGTAAAATTGGCCTGAAACCCGAGAAGAAAGCAGTGGGTGCCGTAGAAGTTCCCAAAGAACCTTTAACCAAAGTGGAGCGAGATCGCCTGGTTGTGGTGCTTACCTTGTCCTTTTTCTCTATTTTATTCTGGCTGGCCTTTGAACAGGCGGGATCTTCCATGAATATTTTCGCTTATAAATACACCGACCGCTCTATCCTGGGCTGGGAAGTGCCGGCCACCTGGTTTCAATCGATTAATGCCTTCTTCATATTTACCCTGGCTCCCTTGTTTTCGATGTTGTGGGTAAAACTGGCGAAAAAAGATTTGGACCCATCGGGGCCAATTAAGTTCGCAATTGGCTTGTTTTTACTGGGCCTGGGATTTGTAGTCCTGGTATTTGGTTCTTTATCAATTCCTAAAGGCGCCGAAACGGCGGGTGTGAGTTTAATTTGGCTGGTGCTGGCTTACCTGCTGCACACCATGGGCGAGCTTTGCTTGTCGCCGGTAGGTTTGTCTTTTGTTAATAAATTATCGCCGGCCCGCCTCATTGGTGTTATGTTTGGCGTTTGGTTTTTTGCTTCGGCTATTGGTAACTACATTGGTGGCGCACTGGCCGGGATGATCGACGAAATGGCCAAAACCCAAACCATGTCCAGCTTCTTTCTGATTTTTGTGGGCATTGCTTTTGTAGCTTCCTTTTTGCTTTTCCTGCTCTCCCGGAAACTAGTAACCTGGATGCACGGCGTACATTAATATTTTATTTGATTTAGTCAAATCAAAGCCTCTGCCAAAACGGTAGAGGCTTTTTTATTTTTGGAAGTCAGCAGATTAAGCAACTATCCCTGGAACATCAAATCCATTAATCTTTATAACCCCAAAACAAGTCAGCCGTTAATCTCATATATAACAAAATATTATTTTATGAGACGGGGCCAATCCTTTTTAACATTACCGCTATTATTTCTAATCCTAAACGGTTGTACTACGAACAACCAGCTCAGTCAAAACAAAAACCCGGCTGAAATTTCCCTTAATGAAAATCCAAACTTTCAGGTTAACAATCTTGCCAATCCGGACGGCGTTAAAATAAACCAGCAAACCCAAAAAATATATAATCAGCACCTGAAGACTTTGCAGGAAAAGGCGCCGGATAAATTTACTGTTTATTCACAGCTGGTGGATGTGCCCGAGAAAACTACTTATACGGCAGTAGGGAACCTGTTTGGCAACGTAGATACTTTAAAAATCAAAAGCAAAGGATTTGTAAACCGGCGCCTGGACAATTTAGCGTATCTGCATAAAAGACAAATCGATAGAAACAGGAAAGTTATTTCGTCGGAATATTTATTTAAAACCGATGACGGTTACTTTTATCTACTGGCTTATGCGCCGGTGCGGCATTTAATTATGAACGAAGAAGACCTGATTATTGCCCAGGATAGTTTAAACCGGAAATCAACAGGCTTGCTGGGGTCATTATATAAAAAATAATGCCCTGATATATTTATTAACGAGAGTACTAAATAGCTAAAGAAACTATAGGTTTAGCTTTAAGGTGAATTAATAAATTCGGCTACCAACCAGTTCATGCCTTTACCGGGCTAATTGAATAAATAGCTAACTAAAAGGATGGAATATTGTCGTGTACACATCCGGATGCTTGTGCTATATTAATTTAGATATGACAAGTAAAGCACCCGAAGAATAAAACAGCAAACGATTTTAAATAAAAAGAAAAGACCCCGGCTACTGCCGGGGTCTTTTCTTTTAAAAGAAGCAAAGGGGTGAATTACATCATGCCGCCCA
>JAQBNV010000519.1 GCA_028288395.1 Adhaeribacter sp.
GTTTCTGTTCGTCCGTTCAGGTGTTTGCAGTCCTGCCCTGCGGGCGTCCCCTTCGCACGCCCGTGCTCGGGCACCTTCACTGCTCACCTCACGTTAAACCAGCTTGCAGCTTGCTAATTGGCTTCACCAACTTGCCAATAAGGGATTTGCACCCGCTGGATAATCTGGGTATATTACTCGCGCAATAAACCCGGGCCATGCTGGGCACACACAAAGCATAAAAGGCATCCTTCGGCCGATGGCCTTGCACGCCTTTTATACAAACGTTGAGTTTAATTTAGAATAATGAAAGATAAAGAAAGCGACATAACTCCATCTGATAATGAAATAGTTGTTTTTACTTCTTCAGATAGAGAAGTTGAGTTCCAAGTGGTTTTAGACGGAGAGCAAGATACGGTTTGGGCAACTCAACAGCAGATGACGGACCTATTTGGCAAAACTAGAAGAACAATTGGGGAACATATACAAAATCTTTATACAGAAGGTGAACTTGACGAAGTTTCAACTAGGCGGGATTTCCGCCAAGTTCAGAAAGAAGGTGCTAGAGAGGTAACTCGTACGGTAACTTATTATAATTTAGATGTAATTATTTCAGTTGGATACAGAGTAAAGTCACAAAGAGGCATTGAATTTCGAAAATGGGCAACTAAACACCTCAAAGAGTATTTGTTAAAGGGCTATTCAATAAACACACAGTTACTTGCCAAGCAGAAAAAACAAATAGAGGAACTTGAAAATACCATTCATAACATTTATCAGGAGTTCCATGAAGGCCAGCAGATATTAACTCAAGGGTTCTTATCTATAATAACAAAGTATTCTAAATCCTTTGAATTACTTGATAAGTATGACAAAGACGAGTTAACCGTAGAAGAACTAAACAAAGAAATCATCTACACTATTAACTATGAGGATGTAAAAAATGCAATAGCAGAGCTTAAAAAGGAATTAATCGCGAAAAATGAAGCGAGCGAGCTTTTCGGCAGAGAAAAGGATGATTCTTTTAAAGGAATACTAGGGAGCATATCACAAACCGTCTTTGGAGAGTTAGCATATCCATCCATTGAAGAACAAGCCGTCCAATTGCTATACTCAATTATAAAAGGACATCCTTTCAGTGACGGAAACAAGAGAATCGGTTCTTTTGTCTTTGTTTGGTTTCTGGAACAGAATAATTATCACTTAAGTGCAGAAAACAAAGAACAGAAAATAAATGAAAATGCTCTAGTAGCTTTAGCTCTGGCAGTTGCTCAAAGCTTACCTGAACAGAGAGAAACTATAATAAAGCTTATTATTAACTTAATAAAAAACTAAGCCCGATTGAGTAGGCGGCCCTGCTACCAGTAGGTGGTAGGAGCGCCTCACACACCACTGTACGTACAGGGTCTCGTATACAGCAGTTCGTTCAGTTGTGGTGCTGTTTGATATAGTTGAAAAAGGCTTAGGCGGAAAAGTTAAAATCTCAATCGAGCTGTAAAGTAAGAATTACTGCCCATAACCCAGTGCATAAAAAACCTTGCTACGCAGCGGGATTTTTAGCCCAACCGTTGGCACAAATGCAATAGGTCCAAATTTTAAAATAGGTATTAAAGTATAGAAAGAGCCTTTCGGCTCTTTCTATACTTTAAATTAATCCCGTTTCGATTTCAAGAGTTTGCGCAACTCCGCTAATTCATCTCGAAATTTGGCGGCCTGCAGGAAGTCTAAATCTTTGGCGGCGGCTTCCATCTGCTTCTCGGTTTTCTTGATCAGCTTTTCGAGTTCGTCGCGCTTCATATACTGGATCACCGGTTCGGCCGCCAGCGACAGCGTGGCCTCATCGGGGCCGGCATACACTTTCACCTCTTTCCGGGCATCGGCTACCGAAGTCTGCACCATAATTTCTTCTTTCGACTTAATAACAGTGGTGGGCGTAATGCCGTGTTCTACGTTGTAAGCCATCTGCACAGCACGGCGCCGGTTGGTTTCGTCGATGGTGCGTTGCATCGAACCGGTCATACGGTCGGCGTACATGATTACCTTGCCCTGGCTGTTCCGGGCGGCGCGGCCAGTGGTTTGAATAAGCGAGCGTTGATCGCGCAGAAATCCTTCTTTGTCAGCATCCAGAATGGCTACCAGCGATACTTCCGGTAAATCCAAACCCTCGCGCAAAAGGTTTACGCCAATCAGCACATCGATGTGGCCCAGGCGCAGCTCGCGCAATATTTCTACGCGGTCTAAAGATTTAATCTCGGAGTGAATATATTTAACTTTAATATTCAAACGATCCATATACTTGGATAGCTCTTCGGCCATGCGTTTGGTAAGCGTGGTTACCAGCACGCGATCGCCCATCTTAATGCGGTTGTCTATCTCATCCAGCAAATCATCTACCTGGTTAATGCTGGGGCGCACCTCTATAACGGGGTCTAACAAGCCGGTAGGCCGGATTACCTGCTCTACTACTACCCCACCCGCTTTCTGCAGCTCAAAATCGCCGGGCGTAGCGCTCACAAAAATAGTCTGGCCAATCATCGACTCAAACTCATTAAAGGTAAGGGGCCGGTTATCCATAGCCGAGGGCAGCCGGAAACCGAACTCTACCAATTGGGTTTTACGAGAGCGGTCGCCACCCCACATAGCCCGCACCTGGGGCGTGGTGGCGTGGCTCTCGTCTATTATCATCAGGTAATCGTCGGGAAAATAATCGAGCAGGCAGAACGGACGCGCGCCGGGCTCCCGCCTATCAAAATAACGCGAATAATTTTCGATGCCGGAGCAGTAACCCAATTCCCGGATCATTTCCAGGTCAAACTCGGTCCGCTCTTTGATGCGCTTGGCTTCTTCTTCGCGAAACTCTTTCTGGAAATAATTGTGCTGCGCCACCAAATCAAACTGGATTTCTTTAATCGCCTGCTGCATCACATCCTGACCAGTTACAAAAAGGTTGGCGGGGTACAAGGCTATCTGGTCTTCTTCGCCTATTTTTTTACCAGTGCCGGGGTCTATCCGCTGAATGGTTTCTATCTCGTCGCCGTAAAAATAAATGCGGTAAGCATAATCGGCGTAAGCCGGATAAATATCTACTGTATCGCCCTTTACCCGGAACGTGCCGCGGGTAAATTCGGCTTCGGTGCGACTATAAAGGATCTGCACAAACTGGTACAGCAAATTATTGCGGCTTACCCGCCGGCCTGGTTGCAGGTAAATAACATTTTTACCAAACTCTTCGGGGTTGCCGATACCGTAAATACACGAAACTGATGCCACCACAATTACATCGCGCCGGCCCGATAATAACGTAGAGGTGCAGTGCAGCCGCAGCTTTTCAATTTCTTCGTTAATCGCCAGATCCTTCTCAATAAAGGTGTTTGTGGAGGCGATATAGGCTTCGGGCTGGTAGTAATCGTAATAAGAAATAAAATATTCGACGGCGTTGTGGGGAAAGAAACTTTTGAACTCCCCGTACAACTGCGCCGCCAGGGTTTTGTTGTGGCAAAGAACCAGGGCCGGTCTTTGAACCTCCTGGATAACATTGGCCACCGTAAAAGTTTTGCCTGTACCCGTTGCACCCAAAAGCACCTGGGACTGGTCGCCGTTTCGAACGCCAGCAACTAACTGGGCAATAGCCTTGGGTTGGTCGCCGGTAGGTTTAAACTCCGATGTTAGTTTAAAATCCATGTAATAAATTTAGAAATATTCAGATCAATTGGTAACAAATATTGCCGCCGGGTAGTTGCCGGTTAACCTAATTTATTTCTGTTTAGGGCAATTTTCTGCTAATCCGGCAAGTTACCTTGTTTTCGGGACTTTGGTTTGATTTTGGTCACGCACCTCTTTCCGCTCGATTACTACCGGGAAAGTCACCGCCCTGATCCGCAACAAATTAAACACCGGAAGTAACTTTCGGGAATTTCCTTTCTGATTATTATACTATTATTAATTCAAAAATGCAGATCAGGAAAACAGGTTAACTTTTTATCTGGCGCGAGGCGCCAGCCTGGAGTATGTTTTGCTGCGGCCCCTGCCAGTATTATTTTTAATATTCAAGGCGGGTAGGGACCGCAAGGAGCTTAGAATAATACCACGGTTGTTTAGGAGCCAGCGGCCGGCAAAAAGAAGGCACGCGCCAGGACATCCGCGCCATAGCAGCTAACAACAAATCACTAGCAACTAAACCTAAGTGCTAAAATCAAAATAAAAAAACCTGTTTAAAGATTAAACAGGTTTAGTAATACTATTAAGAACAGTAAAAAGGAGCGGTATAACCTCCATAAGTTTAAAATATTTCAATCTTTACAGGCCACACATCTCTCGTTTTAAACCGGGAAAACCGGCAATTGTTCAGGTGGTTTAACTGACCTGAAATTTATTTTCCTGACAGGCAGTAAGCGACCTTAATAGGCTTACTTGCCCAGGGTATAACTAGAGCTAAATGCTAGGCCAATGGAATAAGGCTTGCGCTGTTTACCATTCAAATTTTCGGGATGCGCTACCAGGCTGGTCAGGTATTGCGTTCCTTCCAAACCAGCTTTCAGGCTAATGGATTTCGATATCTGGTATCCTTTTCCGGCCGATAAAACCGTAGCGAACTGCCAGGTCCGGAAAGGCGATTCGGGGCTGTTACCAAATTTAATATCGGGCACCCGGCTCGATTCGGAAATCACATGCGCCTGCACCAACAAGTTGGTTAATAACCCCACCGAGGCAAAGTAAAAGGATTTTCGTTTTTTGGTTTGGTAGTTAAGTTTTACCGGCACGCCAACCGACCGATACCGGTATTCTGTTTCGAAGGCAGGCGTCTGAATTACGGCCACATTAGCCAAGTTATGCTGGCCCGATAAAGAAGCCACCAGTGCGGTAGCGGGTAAAGACACGAGCGTTCCGGCATTTTTAGTATCATTAAAAAAATTACTCTGACTCGCATTATTGTAACGAGCAGCCAGGTAAGAATTATTAAACACATACGATGACTGACTTAGGGCAACATTTTGGGTAAAGAGCACCCCCGATTCAATAGACCAATGCTCATTTAAAGCATAACCAGCCGCGGCAGCCATGTTATAAGAATAACCCGAAGTAGTATTTTTATCAAACTCGTTTAATGCTTGGGTATAGCCGCTCGCGTTTACAGCCGCGGACGGGGCGCTATTAAAATTATTATTCGGCGAAGCCATTAAACTTTGCGGACTAACAGCATCAGCTAATGCTAGATTCTGATTAAAATATTGCGGAGCGTACCGGGTACTGAAACTCCAGCGTTTGAGTTGGGCTTTTTCCGGTTCCGGAGTCGGGTTGGAGACAGAAGCCAGTGCCGGCGGAACCGCTTCAATAGCGCGCGGTTTCCACAACGAATCAGCGGCTGGTGCCATCTGAGCTAAGCTTGCCCAGGTATTTACCGATACGAGCGGCTCCAGGCTGTCGTCCCTTTTATCTGCGGCTATCCCGGCCATAACCTGGTGTTTACGCAGCGCTGTTATTCCTGAGCTGGCCTGATAATTATTTACGGCCACATGCCTTTCAAATATATCGCCAGACGCGGCTATGTGGCTTTGGTTTAGCTTTCCAGATCCCAAACGGGTAGCCGCGTAGGTATTTTTTTCGTTATCTTTTAACTTAGCCGGCTTCGTCAAACCAGATTTGGTAATCGCCGGCTTATTTTCAGGAGCAGGCTGGACAGCAGCCAGGTTGGACTGGGCTGGCAAGGTTTTTCCTGGGTTAGCGGTTGCCGTTTCTGCCAGATGGCTGTTTTTAATTTCCTGCTCTTTTCTTTCCGGAGCGGATTTAACGGGTATTTGGGCAGATTTAGTAGTAGCTAAGTCCGAGGTGTTGTTGTTTTGGGACAAAGTAGCCAGTTTCGTTCCGGCACCATTATGCTGGGTATTTACATCATAATACACGTAGAGGGCGGCGCATACCACCAGGGCAATACAAGCCGCCGCTAGTGATTTGTACCAGGTTACCCGTTCTTTATAGTAACCGGCATCCAGCCCTTGTTCAATCCGCTCCCACATCCGGTCAGGCGGTGTTGCTTCCGCCGCTTCCATACGGGCCCGGAAAATTTCTTCCAGGCTCTGAGGTTTGCTTTTATCTGATAATTCTTTCATTGTACTTTTCTTCGTGACGTTGCAGCATATCTTTTAAAATTGCCCGCGCACGTGAATATTGTGATTTAGATGTTCCTTCGGAGATTTCCAGCATAGCGGCAATCTCTTTATGGGCATAGCCTTCTATGGCGTATAAATTAAAAATGAGTTGATAACGGGGAGCTAAACTTTGAACCATGGCCAATAAATCTTCATAGGCATAACCCGACATAATGAATTCTTCTTCCGGAATATTTTCGACTTTATCGCTTTCGGCTACCGAACTGACATACATCTTTTTACGATGATGTTTCAGGGCGGTATTTACCATGATGCGCCGAATCCAGAATTCCAGCGGGCATTCGCCTTTAAATGTTTTAATGTGTTCAAAAACTTTAATGAAGGCTTCCTGCAGCATATCCTCCGCCTCAAAACTGGTTTTCGCGTACCGTAAACACACCGCCATCATTTTTTTGGCGTACAAATCGTAAAGTGCCTTTTGCATAGCTCTTTTGCCTGCTATGCAACCCTGCACCAGTTCCTGCTCAACGGTTTTGCTGTTCTTAAAAAGCTTCAAGTAGACGTACGAATAGGGAGAATCATGAGAACCTTCAACCCTATGACCCACCTGCGGCAGGAATGGTTGCAAGGCCTGAATATTTAAATTATAATTTCAAATATACCCTATCGGCTAAACTTGGGAAGGAGCTAACTCAAATATTTATAACTGAGAATATTAGTATTGAAGAAGACCTTAGCCGCCCCGCAATCGGGCCATTAGCTTACTGCTACGCTAGCAAATTCGAGTTCGAATGCAACAGGTAAAAGGTTACTGACGAATCTAAGTCCAGGCAGGTGTATTTGATGACTTATTCACTGCCCGAATAAGGAGAAAGCTTGCTAATTGGTAAACGATATCGACTATGTTGAATAGATATTATAGCAGATTGCTTTGATAATGAGTATGCGGTTTGTAAAACCCGGCGGGTTTATGCCTGTTGTTACGCCGTCTTCATCTATTCAATTTAGTATTATATTAAAAAGCCAGACGCAAAACCAGACCAACTCTAATAGGCAACTGTTGTAAGGTTAGTTGTTGGTTTTAAAGCAAACCGCATTTTACGTGCGAAGTCCTTTTGTTTATTCCTTAACTATTCCAGATGTCCCAGGCTACTTCGGCCTGCCGGACCAGCATTTCATGACCGTTTTTAATTTTTGCTCCTGCTTCGCGGCCTTTTCTTAAAAATAAAGTTTCGGCAGGGTTGTAAACCAAATCGTATAAATAATGCCTTTCCGAAAGTGCTTCGTACGGAATAGGCGGACAAGACGCGACGTTGGGGTAAGTGCCCAGGGGCGTAGCATTTACCAGTAAGGAACACGCCTGTATCACCGCGGGCGTAAGCGCCTCATAATCAAGTTGGCCGGGCTGCGGCCGCCGCGATACAATTTGGTAAGGAATATTTAGCGAATCGAGGGCAGCCAGCACGGCTTTAGCCGCTCCCCCGGTACCCAATACCAATGCCTGCGCATCGGCATTAACCGGATAAAAGTTTAGCAAAGACTGCCTGAACCCCTGGTAATCTGAATTATAACCTGTGGTTTTGCCATTTTCTACTTTAATAACATTTACCGCCCCTATTTTTCGGGCCTCCGTTTCCACCGCGTCCAGGTAAGGCATTACCTTCTCTTTATGAGGCACCGTTACGTTTAACCCGTGCAGATCCGGGATAGATTTTACCAGGGCTGGGAAAGCGCTTAGCTCCGGCAGCTCGTAAAGTTTATAGGTACAATCAATTATTTGCTCGGCCGTAAACTTCTCGTTAAAATATTTCTCCGAAAAAGAATGGGTTAAAGGATAACCAATCAGGCCGTATGCTTTCATGCTCAAATGCGAATTTTGTTAAGGATGCGTTTTGACTAATCAGGCCTGGCTTTTAGACCCAAATTTGTGTTTCGCAAACTCGTACAGGGGCGGCAACATAGATATAAAAATAATGGCAAATATTACCAGGGTAAAATTCTTTTTCACGGCCGGAATATTACCAAAAAAGTACCCGGCACTGACAAATAAGGCTACCCAAACAAAGCCCCCAATTAGGTTGTAAGAGATAAACTTACTGTACTTCATGGTTCCTACGCCCGCTATAAATGGGGCAAACGTGCGGATAATGGGTATAAAACGGGCAAAAATAATGGTTTTGGCGCCGTGTTTCTCATAAAAATTTTGAGTTTTGAGCAGGTGTTCTTTTTTCAGGAACCGGTAATCGCGTCGGAAAACTTTAGGGCCAATGTAATCCCCAATGTAATAATTTAACGTATCGCCCAGAAAAGCCGCAATAAATAACAGCCCGATGAGGTAAAACACATTAAAAGGCGCCGGCATCAGTTCGCCGTTTTGGGCGATGTAAGGAGCGGCAAAAGCGCCGGCGGCAAATAAGAGCGAATCGCCAGGCAGGAAAGGCATCACCACTACCCCTGTCTCCACAAAAATAATCAGGAATAAAATTAGGTACGCCCATACGCCGTAATCGGTTATTATCTGGGAAAGATGCACGTCCAGGTGCAGGAAAAAATCAATAAAATCGCGCAACAACTCCATAAAACCGATTAAAGAATGACTATTATCTAAAAATTAAATTCTGTCGCCTGCCAGGCATCGCGATCCGAAATTACAGAACCTCGCTGAGGTTTATAAAATGTAAAAAAGTATCGCCGCGTAATCCCAGCCGGATGGTTTCCAGGGGTACTACTTCGGAAGGAGAAATATTACCCAGGTTTACGTTAGCGCCTAATAATTTCACAAACCAAACCTGCTGTTCTTTCTGTGGCGCTTCCCAAATGATTTTCTCAAATGGAATTTTCGTTAATATTTCTTCCACCAAACCACTTCTTACCTCACCGGTAGAACGGAATAAACCCACGTTTCCGCCCTCTCTGGCCTCGCCTATCACTTTCCAGGCACCAGCATCCAGTTCAGCCTGCATCAGGCTAATCCATTTATAAGGCGGAATAATTTTCTGGTCATCTTTAGAACCAACCTCTGAAAGGACCGTTACCTGCGTAGCCAGGGTGCTGATGTAATTGCACTTCTCTTCGTGGGGCAGCTCAATGGAGCCATCCGATACCTCAGCGTATTCCAGGTGATATTTGTCGAGCAAGCGCCGGTATTCATCAAAACTGTTGCGGATAATAAAGGCCTCAAATAAAGTACCTCCAAAGTAAACCGGAATACCGGCTGCCTTGTAAACATCTAACTTACCCTGTAAATTAGGTACTACGTAAGAGGTAGACCAGCCCAGTTTTACAATATCTACGTACTCGCCGGCTACTTCTATAAAATCTTCTACCTCCCGGATGCTCAGGCCTTTATCCATGGCCATGGTATATCCTTTTTCCCGCGGTTTGGGATCCCGCTCGGGCAAATGGTTCAGGGTATAATTCATTAAGGTTTATTTTAAATTAACTTATGTCGAATGGTTGAATGGTTGAATGCTTAAATCTTAAATAATTAAAATAATAAATCTCCCAGATACTTGGAAAAGCTCTTTCCCGAACCTTTCCTGATAAAAATATAAAGCCTTATTACCCGCATGACCATTATTTCCGGTACTGTTCAATCAGGCGTGCTAATGCTTTCTGAGATTCCAGTTCAGGAAAATACTCATAGAGCGGGTAATGCTTATCAAAGTCTAAAATTAATGCATTTTCGAGAAAATTATAAGCTTCCTTGTAATTTCCTGCCGAGAGCAGGTAAGCACACATCCGATAATACAGTTCTGCTTCCTCCGGCTGAATCTCGATGGCATTCTCCATAAGTTCGATTGCGCCCGCGTAATTGCCCTGCTCGTAAAGTAAAATAGACCAGTTCAGCCAAATATCTTTATTAGCAGGAGCCAGTTCGCTGGCCTTTTCGTACGCTTCCACGCTGGATACAATATGTCCCACGTTATACTCCGCCGCTGCCAGGGCCAGCCAGTAATCAGCACTGTCGGGGTAAATGGTGGTGGCTTTCCGGAAGAAATGCACTGCCTCAAACCACTTGGACTGGGCATTGAGAATTACCCCGATGCCAAACCAGGCTTCATCCATATCGGGATCCAGATCGATGGATTTCTGGTAATATTTCCGGGCCTGGTCCCACTGCTGCAGCTTCTCGTAACACTCGCCAATATTACAATAAATATCGCCCGAGGGCACATCGTGTGCCATAGCCTGGTTAAAGTGATCAATGGCTTTGGCGAAATCGCCGAGTTGCACGTACGTGTTGGCCAGCTGCAGATAACCATTCGCAAAATCGGCTTTAATGATAATGCTGTATTCAAAAGCGCTCAGCGCCTTCTCGTACAACTCCAGCCGGAACTGCACCATGCCCAGGTTATACCACGCTGTGTGAGAATAGGGGTCGGCATCGATAAACTCCTGAAAAAAAGGCAGGCTGTTTTCCAGGTTACCGGTAATATCCAGGCAATACAGGATCTCCTGCATACACAATTCGTTTTCAGGGTTTACCTGCAGGCATTGCTTGTAATATTTTACCGCCGCTTTAAACTTGCCCCAACTCTGGTACGTCAGCCCGATATTAAAATAAATATCATCGCGCTCAGTGGTGACAGCAGCGGCCTTTTTAAAGAACTCAATGGCCGTATTGTATTCGCCTTTCTGAGTATAAATAACCCCACGGGTTACCAGAATATCGGCATTATCCGGATCTACTAAGGCTACCTCTTCAATCAGTTGCAGCGCTTCTTCAAACTTTCCTGCCATGGCCAGCAACTGCGATTTATCAATCAGCAGTTCTGTAGAAAAGGGGTACTGGGCCAAAGCGGCATTACAGGCCGTCAAAGCCTGGGTATAATTTAAATTGTTTGTATAATGATCAATAATTAATTCAAATTCAGATAAATCAAAAAATACGGTATTGTTTTCTTTCACCATATTTTCGAATTTATGTATCAAATCCAACTCCTCATTTCTATCTTCAAAATGTTCATCCATCTATTGGGTTCTCCTATCTGCTGCAAAAATACAGCTCCTTTTTCTAACAACAATAATAACTTTTAACCTACGTCTGCTGGTCCTGGTGCATCTGTTTCAGTTCCCGGCCGCACCAAGTAATGGTATGCTCTAAAGAATTAAACTCAAAATTGAGCCAGGTTTTAATTTTGTTGTTGCTGTACCGATGATTCTTTTTAGCAATGCGGGCCGTTTCTTTCGTTATTAAAGGTCTTTTACTAGTAAAAAATGATCGTACAGCTTCGGCCCGCCATAATATTTCGGTTAAGAAGCCGGGAACCTGAACCGAAGGGGCTTTTTTTTGCAGTTCCCGGGCCACTGTTGTAAAGAATGTCTCGTACGAAAGCAAACCGGCATTCAAAATAAAGCGTTCTCCGGTAATATCGGCCTGCATCAGCGCGGTCATTGCTTTTATAACATCCCGGACATCCACAAAATTAGCGCTGCCCCTGGTATAAAACGGACGTTCCTGGAATACGTATTTAAACAACTGGGTGCTGCTCCGGCTCCAATCCACGGCAGGCCCCAGCACCACTGATGGATTAACAATTATCGCCTGCAATCCTTCCGAAATACCCCGCCATACTTCCAGTTCGCCGAAATATTTAGAGCTGGCATAAACCGAATGCACTTCATTGGCATCCCACTTGGTTTCTTCGGTGAGCGTTTGTTTTTCTTTTTCGTGCCCAATGGCTGCAATAGAACTTACATGGCATAATTTAATACCGGGTTTCTCCAGGCAGGCATCCACGATATTGGCGGTACCGGTAACATTTATCTCTTTTAATAAAGCAGCATCCTGGGGCGCATACGACACTAAACCGGCACAATGGTAAACTTGCGAAACATCCTGCAGGGCTTCACGCAGCAAAGCGGTATCCAATATATCGCCCTTAATCCATTTTATCTGGCTTTCGTGCTTTATTTCGGCAGGAATCTCTTGCCGGTACAACACCTTTAGCGAGGCCCCGTCGGCCAGTAACTGCCGGATCAGAAAGCTGCCAATCAGGCCAGTACCCCCGGTTACTAAAATCATCGGCAGGAAGTTTTTATAATTATAATTGCGGGTTGCGTAAAGGTAAAGCCAGCGCTTTTTTAAAATACGGACTGGCAGCGGCTTTGGGTAAAATATCCAGGTGCCGGATGTGGTGGGCATCGGTACCTATAAAATGAACCAGTTTTAAATCTATCAATTTTTCGGCTACCTTTTTAGCGGCCTGGGAGTAATAGCCCGAAAGCGCATTAATATTTATTTGAAAGAGGGTACCGGTGTCCTGCATTTCCAATAATGCATCAAAACGGTTGTATAAATAACTATAGCGCTCGGGATGCGCCAACACAGGCGTATAGCCGGCGGCTTTTAATGCGAAAATAATTTCTTTAAAATTTAAGGGTTCGTTGATAAAAGAAGTTTCGATGAGCACATAATTATCGCCAAAACTTAACAAAGGCTCTTCGTTCTGAATTTTACCCAGAAACCACTCGTCGAGGTAATATTCGGCGGCACAATCCAGCTTCATTTCCCAACCTCTTTCTTTTACGGCGGTTTGCACCAACGCCAGCTGTTCGCGGATGCCGGCGGGCGTATTGCGGTAAAAGTCGCCCATTATATGAGGGGTTAAAATTAATTTCCGGTACCCGAGTTCGCTTAAAGCCGCAATCATCCCAAGCGATTTTTCCAGGGTATCTGCCCCGTCATCTATGCCGGGCAAAACGTGCGAATGCATATCCACGGCCACGGCCGCAAACGGGTGGTCGGCGGTATCTTTCCGGAAAAATTTCTTAAATGTTGTCAGCATTCCGGTTTTACATATAACTTCTTCTCAGGCGCTTCCAAAAGCTTTCCTTTACCTCATCGTCGTAATAAGAGTTACCGTAGCCGTACTCGTAGCCATACCCGTAGCCATACCCCGCGGCCACACCTTTCGCATCGTTCAGAATTACGGTCAGACGGGTAAAATTATTCGTTTTCATAATTTTGTTTATGTTCTTCAGGAAGGACTTCTTCGAATAATCGGCCCGGACAATATAAATGGGCACATCGACTTTGCGCATAATCAGGATGCCATCGGTTACCAAACCTACCGGAGGCGTATCTACAATTACCACATCGTATAACTGGTGCAATTCGTCCAGCATTTCATCGAACCGGGCATTTAAAATTAATTCGGAAGGGTTAGGCGGCGTAGGCCCGGCCGAAATAAAATGCAGGTTCGGAATAGTGGTTTCCTGAATACCTTCCGCCACCGAATGCTTGCCGATCAGGATAGTACTGATCCCGATTACATTTTCGGCCCCGAAAGCCAGGTTTACTTTGGGTTTACGCAAATCTAAATCCAAGATAATAACTTTCTGATCCGATAAGGCAATAATCCCTCCTAAGTTTACCGCTACAAACGTTTTGCCCTCTCCGCTAACCGTAGAGGTAACCGAAATAAGGCGCTTTTTTTTGGTAGAGGA
>JAQBNV010000596.1 GCA_028288395.1 Adhaeribacter sp.
CTATCCGGATGGCTTCCTGTAGTTCTTCGGGCACAAAACTAGCTGCTGCGGATAACTCTTCTGCGGTTACCCAGAAATCATTCAGTTTTACGCCGTCAAATTTTTCGGTTAAAGCGCGTAAGCCAGCATCACCTTCTTTTTTTACCTGCGCAAAAATAGCCTGTATAGCCGGCTCGATAGTTTCGGGCTTTTGTACTGGTCGCTGGGTAAGGGCGGGCCATTCGGCCGGATCTGGATATATAACTTTCCGGATCATGAAATCATTTTTTCGATGGGTACTACTAATATTCCCTGGGCGCCGGCGGCGCGCAATCTTTCTATCACTTCCCAAAAGTCATCTTCATTCACTACTGAATGCACAGAACTCCAGCCTTCCTCGGCCAGGGGTAAAATAGAAGGCGCTTTCATGCCGGGCAGCAGTGCTTTGATAGTAGGAATGGCCTCATTGGGCGCATTTAACAATATATATTTGGCCCGCTGGGCTTTCCTGACCGATTGAATCCGAAACAAAAGCTGGTTCAGAATATTAGATTTTTCGGTAGAAAGGTTTTGGTTGGCAATCAGAACGGCTTCGGAGCGAAACACTTTTTCAACCTCCCGTAAACCATTGCTGATTAAAGTACTGCCGGAACTCACAATATCGCAGATGGCATCGGCCAGGCCTATACTAGGTGCAATTTCTACGGAACCACTGATGGTATGGATGTGCGCTTTAACGCCGTGTTCGGTTAAATACGCCTGTAATATATTGGGATAGGAAGTAGCCAGGTTTTTACCTTCTAAATCCTGAATGGAATGGTACTCGGTAGATTTAGGAACCGCAATAGATAACCGGCATTTGGAAAAGCCTAGTTTTTGCATCGTCAGGTGTTGCTTACCTTCTTCTACCAGTACGTTTTCCCCCACAATGCCAATATCGGCTACGCCATCGGCTACATACCCCGGTATGTCATCATCCCGCAGAAACAAGATTTCCAAAGGAAAATTGGTGGCCTCTGTTTTAAGTTTTAACGAACTATTGATAAAAGAAATACCACACTCCCGGATCAGGTTTAAGGAATCTTCACTTAACCGACCGGATTTTTGAATTGCTAAACGGATCATGAATTAAAAATAATTTCAAAGATAAAACCCAAACACGAATAATGTGCTTAAAAAAGAGGAATAATCCCGAAGGGTGATTTTTGTATAAGGGAATTATTCCCCGGTTGCGGAATGCAGATGATGGAAGCCATGCAAAAAAATGGCAGGGTAGCCGGAGAATCCGTCGGAAAATATTAAGGATAGGATATTTTTTTTGCTGGTGCTCATTATGGCCCCAAAGGTAAAGAGTTTTAGGAAATTTCAAAACCTGATATCTCTTAAGTTATTATATTCTTGAATTATACCAATGAAATTTATAATTTTGTTTTAAACAAGTAGAAAAAATATAGCTTGGCATTGTTTTTCCTACTGCATATGAAAAAGGTTTTTAGTACGTTCGGGAAATTTTCCGAAGGTTAACATATAAAAATATGCTGAAATATCTGTTTACCTGTTCCCTGTTTCTTATTTTTGGCATTGGTGCGGAGGCCCAAATCCGGTTACCCCAAGCCAGCCCCAAGGCGATGGTTTCCCAAACCATCGGGCTAACCGATATTACTGTAAATTATCATACGCCGGGAATTAAAGGCCGGCCTGTGTGGGGCAAACTGGTACCGTACGGGCAGGTTTGGCGCAGCGGAGCCAACGAAGCCACCCTGATTACTTTTTCAGATGATGTAAAAATTAACGGCTCTCCTTTGCCAGCCGGCACTTATTCTTTTTTCACCTTACCCGAAAGTGAAACTAACTGGATCCTGATATTTAACCGGAATACCAAATTGTGGGGTACCGAAGGTTATAATGCCGCGGAAGATGTCATCCGGGTGCCGGTAAAGCCGGAAGCAGCCTCCTTTCAGGAAACGCTGCATTATTATTTCTCTGATGTGGAGGCTAATGAAGGCCGGCTGAACCTGGTGTGGGAAAAGCTTAAAATAACTTTTATGATTTCGGTAGAAGTTTTTGACAAGGCCGTAGCTACCTTAAAAACTGATTTAGCCACCGTAAAGGAAGATGATTGGAACAGTTATGCGCAGGCGGCTCAATTCCTGATTCAGCAAAACAAGCAACACGAACTCGCTTTGCAATGGATAAATAAATCAATTAAAATAAAAGATAATTATTACAACAACTGGTTGAAAGCCCAGTTACTGGCCCAAAAAGACGAGTACGAAGAAGCGGTAAACCTGACGAAAAAGGCTTTGAAGTTAGGGACGAAAGAAGTTAAAACATTTGCCCCGCTGGCGCACGAAATGGAACGTTCGCTGGATGTATGGAAAGTTAAAATGCACAGCCGCGATTAAAAGCGGGTTACAACTCTTACATTAATCAGCCGCGACGATAAATAATTTGGAACCGCATACGTAATCTGATTTACATCCTGTACATAATTATAGGAAACCACATTGTTGATGGCGAGCAGATTTAACACCTCCAGTCCCAGCCATATACTTTCTAGCCCATGACTGGCATTCCCTTCGGGGCGGAGCGTTATTAATTTAGAAAAACCAATATCTACTCTTTTATAACCGGGCATATTATACTGGTTCCGGATGCCTTCCAGGCCTGGGGGGCTAAAGGGCAAGCCGGTGCCGTAAACCAGATTTAAATTCATTTTTACGGTGGGGTCGTTCGGCAACTGGTCCTGGAAAAATATACCCAAGGTAATCCGCTGGTCGGTGGGCCGCCGGATATAGCCCAAAGGCTCCCGCCCAATTATTTTATTTGTGCGCGCCTCATAAATAATGGTAGAATCACCGGTTATATTTTCACGCGTAGATAATATTCCCAAACTAAACCAAGACTCAGCTCCTTTTATAAATTCACCATTGACACGGGCGTCAAAGCCCATTGCATAAGCCTTAGCATTATTTTTGGCGAAATAACGAAGTCGGACATTATCCACTTCGTACGGCACCACATTGGTCAAATACTTGTAATAAGCCTCTGTAACTAACTTAAAATCACGGTTCCAGGCTTTGAACAGGTATTCGTTGCCGGCAATAAAGTGCAGCGATCGTTGGGCTTTTAAATACTGGTTCAGGTTTCCTTGCTGGTCCCGCAATTCGCGGTAAAAAGGGGGCTGATAATAAACGCCCGCCGCAAATTTAAAAGAGAGGCGGTCGTTATTAGGAGCCACAAAGGCGTACTGAAGGCGGGGACTTACAGTTGTTTCGCGGTTGAAGCTCCAATAATTCGCCCGGACGCCGTAGGTAAGGGTCTGCCCTTTTCCCCAACGCCGGGTTTGCTGCACATAACCGCTTATCCGGTCAGAAAT
>JAQBNV010000616.1 GCA_028288395.1 Adhaeribacter sp.
TTTTCTCGTGGCTTTTCCTTTCCATTACAAATTTAAAAATTAAACATTACATTTGCAGCTCTACCTTATTTTTTATGCATTACTCAGGGTTTAACAGCCGGTTGGCCACCGGTGGTTTGTAGTGATAATCCGTTATGTGGATCTTTTCGTCGCAAAAGCTGTATTCGTGGGCAATATTCGATGATACAATAACCAGTCGCCCCAGGCGGTTCTGGTTCACGTGCTCCAGGTACCAGTCGATGCCTTCCTGGTCCAGGTTGGTGGTGGGCTCATCCAGCAGCAGCAGGGGGGCTACCGTGTAAATAGCCAAACCTAATTTTAAGCGCTGCTTCATACCCGACGAGAAATCTTTAACAAATTTATCTTTCGCCTTCGTTAAATAAAGCCGGTCAATTAACTTGGCTGGCGAGGCGGTGCTGAGGGTCCGGAACCGGGCATGGTATTGCACCAATTCCTGCAAAGTAAATTCCTCTATTAGTTCGAAATAGGGGGCAGTAAAAGATAAGTGCCGGTACAGATGGTCCGCCCCAATATTTTTCTGGTCTAAAGTATGGGTAATAGTTCCTTCGCTGGCGCTCAGGTAACCCGAAATCATATTTATTAAAGTGGATTTACCCGAACCATTATGCCCCAGTATGGCGTAAGCGGTGTTGGGCAAAAAACGGTAATCGAGATGACGGAATATCCATTCGTAGTTAAACCGTTTACCCAGCCCGTTCAGGTTAATTTGCATCAATAGAAGAGGAGTACCCTTTGATAACCCCGCGTTGCGAATTGCGGAAGAAATTAAGAATATCATCGCGCTCGGCACTTGGCGGCATATCTAATTCTATTTTATCCAGTGCTGTGGTGTAATTTAAACCGCTTAGAAACAAGGTGCGGTATATTTGCTGAATCTCGGCAATTTTCTCATTCGAAAAGCCGCGACGACGCAGGCCAATAGAATTAATGCCTGAATAAGAAAGCGGTTCGCGGGCTGCTTTTACAAAAGGCGGTACATCTTTGCGCACCAAAGAACCACCCGATATCATCGCGTGGGCGCCAATTTTTACAAATTGGTGTACAGCAGAAGTGCCTCCAATAAATACATAATCCTGGATTTCGATATGCCCGGCCAACTGTACCGTATTGGCAATAATAACGTTATTGCCAATTACACAATCGTGGGCTACGTGCACATAAGCCATGATCAGGCAATCATCCCCAATAGCAGTATTATTTTTATCCAGGGCGGTACCCCGGTTTAAGGTAACGCATTCGCGGATTACGGTATTATTGCCGATTGTAACCGTAGTCGCTTCTCCTTTGTATTTTAGATCCTGGGGTGCCGCCGAAATAACGGAACCCGGGAATATTTTGCAGTTTTTACCAATACGAGCACCTTCCATAATGGTAACATTGGGCCCGATCCAGGTTCCTTCGCCAATAACTACATCTTTGTAAATGGTGGTAAACGGTTCAACAACTACATTCTGAGCTATTTTGGCTTCCGGGTGTATGTATGCTAAGGGTTGATTCATTTGTCAAAATTAAATATTATGAACTAAAAACCTGAAAATATTCCTGTTGTAATGACTTAAGGGTTAAACGAGAAGTAAGTGTTTAGTCATGCTCGATGGATTAACGCTACAGGAGGGGGTGAGGGTACTTCTGGTTTCAGATTCATGGTTTTTATTTCACAAATTTTTTTTATACATTATCTTTCCGCACAATACTGGCAGACATTTCGGCTTCCATCACTACTTTGCCATTAATAAAAGCTTGCCCCTGCATTTTGGCAATTCCCCGTTTAATAGGCGCCAATAACCAGCACTTAAAAATAATGGTGTCGCCGGGAATTACTTTTTTGCGGAAGCGGCACTTATCAATTCCTAAAAAATAGGTCCAGTAATTTTCCGGGTCGGGCACGGTATTTAAAACCAGAATGCCGCCAGTTTGAGCCATCGATTCTATCTGGTAAACGCCCGGGTAAACAGGGTTTCCGGGAAAATGGCCCTGAAACTGGTGTTCATTCATGGTTACATTCTTTACCCCGATAACAGTGCTTTCATCGAGAAAAATAATCTTATCAATCAGGATAAACGGGAAGCGGTGGGGCAATATCTGGGAAATCCGGTTTATATCCATTACCGGCTCTTTCGTGGGGTCGTAGATCGGTACGTTTTGGATCGCCGCTTCCTGCATTACTTTTTTAATCTTTTTGGCAAAAGCCACGTTGGCCGCGTGGCCCGGGCGTGCGGCCAGGATCTGACCTTTTAAAGGCCGGCCTACCAAGGCTAAATCACCGATTAAATCGAGTAATTTGTGCCGGGCGGGCTCATTTTTATACCGCAGGTCTACATTATTCAGAATTCCCTCTTTCTTAACTTCTACCTTGGGTTTTCTTAACAAGGTAGCCAGTTCGCTGAGTTCTTCTTCCGACACAACCCGATCTACCACTACAATGGCATTATTCAGATCGCCACCTTTAATCAGGTTTTGTTTATAAAGGGTTTCAAGCTCGTGCAAAAAGCAAAAGGTGCGGCAAGAAGCAATTTCGGTCGGAAACTGATTAATATTGGTTATGGAAGCGTGCTGGCTGCCCAGTACCGGCGATTGGTAATCGACCATTACGGTTACCCGGTAGTCATTCAGGGGCAAGGCCGCCATTTCTACTTCCCGCTCACTATCCTTATAAAATATTCCTTCCGGAATTTCAAAATAATTACGCAGGGCATTCTGTTCTTCGAGGCCTACGGCTTGTAAAGAATTGACAAATTCGATGGAACTGCCATCCATAATTGGCGGTTCCGGGCCATCCAGCAGAATCAGAACATTATCTATTTCCAGGCCTACCAGGGCGGCCAGCGTATGCTCCACGGTATTTACCCGGGCGCCGTTTTGTTCAATGGTAGTACCCCGCGATAAATCTACCACATTATCCACGTCGGCATTTACCAGCGGTTGTCCCGGCAAATCTATGCGCTGAAATTTAAAACCATGGTTAATCGGTGCTGGTAAGAAGGTCATATTTGCCATCACGCCGGTATGCAGGCCAATGCCTGAAACGGTTACCGGTGCTTTGATGGTGTGTTGTTTGTCATTCATGCTGGTGCGTAATTAATAGCGCGAATTTATATCTTTTCTTTTAGTTGGTTCAGTTGTTTTTCCAGTTCCGGCAAACGGCGGAAAACTGCCAGGCTCCGCAGGTTCTGTTTATAATCGAAAGCTGGCGAGCCCTGAATGATGGTGCCGGTTTGGGTAATCGTTTTGGAAACACCCGATTGCGCGCCAACAATGGTTTTATCGGCCAGGCTGATATGGCCCACGATACCCACCTGCCCGGCAATGGTGCAGTTATTACCCAACTTGGCGGAGCCCGAAATACCGCTTTGCGAAGCAATAACCGTATGCCGGCCTATTTCAACATTATGCGCTATTTGCACCAGGTTATCGATTTTAGTACCCTCGTGGATAATAGTAGATCCCAAAGTGGCGCAATCGATGGTGGTGTTGGCGCCAATATTTACATTGTCTTCCAGCACCACGTTGCCGGTTTGGGGTATATCGCGGTACGAGCCGTCTTTCTGCGGGGCAAACCCAAACCCCGCACTGCCAAGAACGGCCCCGGCGTGTATCGTACAATTATTGCCGATTACAGTGTTGCTGTAAATTTTTGCCCCGGCAAATATAGTGGTGTTATTACCTATTTTAACGTTGTCGCCGAGGTAGGCCTGCGGATAGATTTTTACATTGAAACCCAACTGGCAATTCTCTCCAATATAGGAAAAAGCGCCGCGGTAATGGTTCTCGCCCAGGTGGGAGCTTTCGCCCACAAAAGAAGGTTGTTCCACTCCGGTTTTAAGAGCAGCCAATGCTTTCTGGTATTCTTCGAGTAAACGGGAAAAACTGGAATATGGATCTTCTACCCGGATTAAAGCAGCCGAAACAGGTTGTTTTGGGGTGAAACTATTAGCTACAATAACCGCTGTGGCCCCTGTAGCATAAAGAAAGTGTTCGTATTTGAGATTAGATAAAAAAGCCAGCGAGCCGGTACCGGCATCTTCTATTTTTGCTAGTTCCCGGATTTTGGCAGTTGCATTTCCTTCCACCTGGCCGTCCAGCAACGCCGCTATTTGTCCGACAGTAAATTCCATGATGCAAAAATAGTAAACAAATTAATTAAACCGTGATTTCTTTCGGATAGCAAACGTAATACTTTTCCACCTTCGTGCTGAGGGTTCGTATATTAGGTAAATCGGAAGCTTCCGCTACATTAATTATAAGCCCGGTTTTGGTCAGTACATCAATCGATTGACTCCGCGATTCGTAAGCATTATTGCTTATTTTGCCGGTTATCATCAAATATTTCACCTCCTCGGTATTTACGCCAAAGTGTTCCTGTACCAGTTCGGTTATACCTAATATTATTTCTTCATCGGGGGGCGTAGTCGAAATAATTACCTTAAACAATTTCCGCTGCAACAGGCCTTCGGCCAGGAAAGAAAGAATTTTGTCGGGATGCCGGCACCAGGTTTTAATGCCCTGCCATACATCATAATCATCCAGCGAAATAAAGTTCTTTAATATTGCCTCGTTTTCTAAAAAATGCGCCATCGTAATATTATGGTGCAGAAAAAAATCCAGAGGCCCACTGGCCGCAACCGGGATGCCGGCTTGTGCCAGTTCGCGGGCCCGCTCAATAAGGCGGATGAGCATGTTCTCGGCACTGATAACCGTTTTGTGTAAATACACCTGCCAATACATCAGCCGCCGCGAAACCAGGAAATTTTCGATGCTGTAAATCGCTTTTTCTTCTATTACCAGCTTTTCTTCGGCCACGTTCATCATTTTTATAAGCCGGGTAGCGCCAATTTTGCCTTCCGAAACCCCGGTATAAAAACTATCGCGGTTGAGGTAATCCAGCCGGTCTACATCCAGTTGGCTCGAAACCAGTTGGTGCAGGAAGGGGCGGTGGTAAGAGCCTTTAAATATTTCGATAGCCAATGCCAGCCGGTTACCAAATTTTTGGTTTAGCTGCTGCATCAGGTGCAGCGAAAGTTCTTCGTGGTGTACGCCGTTAAAGATGGAAGTTTCCAGGGCGTGCGAAAACGGGCCGTGGCCAACATCGTGCAAAAGTATAGCCAATAAAGAAGCTTCGCATTCCTTATCAGAAATTTGATTATTTTTGCTGCGTAAGGTGAGCAAGGCTTCGTCCATGAGGTGCATGGCACCTAGGGCGTGATGAAAGCGCGTATGTAGGGCGCCGGGATAAACAAAATCGGTCATGCCGAGTTGCTTAATGCGGCGAAGCCGCTGAAAATACGGATGTTCGATGACATCGAACAGGAGTTCGGACGGAACTGTAATAAATCCGTAAACCGGATCATTAAATATTTTTTTCTTATTCAAGATATAACTTGGTAGTGAATCGTTCGTTGTCAGTAAATATACGTATATCTCATCCTTGATAGGACGTAGGGCTTTCGTACCGCCTGGCAGATGCGAAAAGCACCTAAGGGAATGGTATCAGAACCATAAACCGAACCCACTACCAGCTACTTTTTTAACAAATTTAAATTATGCAAAGATATAATATTTTATGGGCCGATGATGAAATTGACCTGCTGAAACCCCATATTCTGTTTCTGGAAGACAAAGGCTACGATATTACCCCGGTATGCAGCGGCGCCGATGCCATCGAGAAATTTGGCGAAAATAATTACGATGTGGTTTTTCTGGACGAAAATATGCCCGGTA
>JAQBNV010000631.1 GCA_028288395.1 Adhaeribacter sp.
TAGGCAATGCCCGGAATTTAGTTACCACCGAAACCGTATTAACGCGCATCCATACGGACCACGACATCTTAGTTGATGAAAAAGCATTTGCCCGCGCCCGCTTGTTTGATATGCTGATTGGCGATTGGGAACGCCAGGAGGGGCAGTGGCGCTGGAAAGAACAATTACGGGGCAACGACCGCTATTTTATTCCGGTGCCCGAAGATCGCGATGTGGCTTTCTTTAAAGCCGATGGCCTGGTTCCGTATTTAGCATCGCGTTCCTGGGCGTCACGCAGCTACCAGAATTTTGGCTACGATTTTGGCGATATCCGCGGATTAAACCAAACTGCCGAAATTATAGACCATACTTTTTTAAGCCGGGTACCCTTGCCGGAGTGGGAGCAAATTGCAACGGAGATGCAAGCCAGTTTAACCGATGCCGCCATCGACGATGCCATTAAACAATTGCCTCCTGAAATTCAAGCTTTATCGGGTAAAGAAATAGGTGATAAACTAAAAGCCCGGCGGGCCTTATTACCCAAAGCAGTAAAAATTTACTACGGTAATATTGCCGAAATAATAGATATAACGGGCAGCGACAAACGTGAACTATTCCAAGTGAATCGGCTGCCGGCCGGACAAACCCAGATAACCGTTTTTAAAGTGAATGAGGCCGGTACGATTGGGAAAGTATTTTACGAGCGGTTGTTCCCGTTTCCGGAAACCGAAGAAATTCGTTTATATGGGTTGGGCGGCAACGATATATTTAAGGTAACCGGCGAATCCAGTAAAGGGGCAAAAATCCGGATTGTGGGCGGCGAAGGCCGCGACAGTATTATGGATAATTCTACTATACACGGCCTTACCAAACGCAGCTGGATTTACGATACCGAAAAAGAAAACTATTTTAACTTAGGTTCCGAAGCCCATGACCGCATGGAACCATTTAAAGAAGTAAACCGCTATGAGCGTGGTTACTACGAAACATCACAATTTATTCCCCGTCTTTTCCTGGAATATAACCCCGACGATGCGCTTTTACTAAATGGCGAAATAAGAATGCGGGTTTTTGAATTCCGTAAAAAGCCCGAAGCCGGTAATAATACCTTGTTGGCTACCTATTTACCCCGGCACCACGCCGTCCGGCTTAAGCTTACTTCGGATATTTCTGAATTTATATATAAATACAATTTGCGGTTAAACGTGCTGTACCATTCCCCTCAGGAAACTTTCAATTATTTTGGTTTAGGCAATAAAACAGCATGGGGAGCAGCTAAAAATGTAGATTACTACCGGGTAAAATACAGCCGGTTTACGGTAAATCCTAGTTTACAAACCAACCTGTTTTCTTTTGTAGATATTGGTGGCGGGCCATTATACGACCAGTTTACGGTTTATGCTAATGAGGATAAATTTCTGAATACTTCCGCTGCCGGCGATGCACCTCTTACGGGTTCGGTAACTAATAAATACCTGGGCGGGCGGGTTTTTGCTGATTTGATTGCCACCAGTTCGCCGGTAAATCCGCGCATTGGCTTAAAATGGATGAACTCCTATTCCCTGAATTGGGAGCTAGCCGGGGCAGGCCGGCGGTTTAGCCAGTTTATTTCCGAGGCTAACTTTTTCCTGACACCTAACTTTACCTTTCAGCCTACCTGGGCGCTACGAATTGGCGGGGCCAAAAATTTTGGAAACTTCCAGTTTTATCAGGCCAACGCTTTGGGCGGCACCGAAAACTTGCGGGGTTACCGCCGTTTCCGCTACGCCGGCCGCAGTATATTTTACACCAACCTGGAAGCCCGTATTCCGGTTACCACCTTAAACCTGTATTTATCCCCTGCCCGGCTGGGCGTTATGGCCCACAGCGATTTTGGTAAAGTAACCCAGCCTAAATCTTCGCGCTTTTACAAGGGCTTTCACCGCGGCATTGGCGGCGGCTTGTGGGCTGATTTCAACCGTCAATCGGGCATAACGGCAACTTACACTTTTGGGGAGGAGGCCTTATTTAATTTAGAATGCAAGTTTCGGTTTTAGATAGGTAAAAGGAATGAGCGAGATCCACCTCCATCTTTTCTTACCCATTTTTAGTTATTTCACTTATTAAATATAATCTGTTATTATATACGCAAAGAATTTTTATTGCCTTAATCTAAAAAGATAGTATAGCTATTTAATCAGAAAACCAATTGACTGATTTTTTACTATTTATAAATTATTGTGCTATTAGAAAATGAATAGGAGCAATCTTTGACTTCCTGCATTTCAGCTAATATTGCATGTAGTTATTTCTTTTCAAAGGTTAAATCAAAAACAAAGTTTAATTGTTTCAATTAAAACAATTAAATAATATCTGCTATAGTTTAAAATAATGCATGAAAATCTTAATAATTGAAGATGAACCGTCCCTGGGTAAAAGTATGGTGGACTTTTTAAAGAAGGAAAGTTTTGTTTGTGAATTAGCTTTCGATTTTGCTACTGCCCAGGAAAAAATAAACCTTTATCAGTACGATTGCATAGTCCTTGATCTCTCTCTGCCCGATGGCAATGGCCTGGAGTTGTTGCGGGAATTAAAAACCAATCCCCATAAATCAGAGGGGGTTGTAATAATTTCAGCGAAGAATTCCCTCGATGATAAAATAGCAGGACTAGATTTAGGGGCGGATGATTATTTAACTAAACCTTTTCACTTATCAGAACTCAACTCAAGAATTAAATCGGTTATTCGCCGGCGTAATTTTAACGGTGCCAATCAATTGGTGTTAAATGAAATTATTGTTGATTTTGGCAAGAAAATAGTGCTGGTAGATAAACAACAAGTCCGGCTTTCCAAAAAAGAATACCAATTGCTTTTATTCCTCATTGCTAACCGCAACCGGGTGGTTTCCAAGAGCGCCATTGCCGAACATTTATCGGGTGATGAGGCCGACGTATTTGATGACTTTGATTTTATTTACGCCCACATTAAAAACCTGAAGCGAAAGCTTACCGAAGGCCATTGTCCGGATTATATTAAAACGATTTACGGGTTAGGCTATCAATTCTCCACCGATGAAACTGCTTAACCTCACGGTCCGGAATTATCTGCTTTATTCCCTGGCGATAATTTTACTGGCCTTGCCGGTATTTTATTTTACAATGGAAAAACTTATGCTGGAGGACGTTGATGAAGCCCTTTGGCTCCGGAAAGAAGCTTTGTTATTGCAGGTACCCCGGATTAAAAATGAACACGAAGTAAAGCTCTGGCAGAAGTTGGACGGTAGTATCCGGGTACAGGCACTTACCATTCCTCTCCGCCGCGATAGTATCTATTTTACTGCCCATTATGATAGCCTGGAACAGGAACTGGAGCCATTCCGGGAACTTGCTACCGTTATGTCTATAAACGGCCGGCCTCGTGTAGTGCTTATCGGTACTAACTTAGTAGAATCGGAAGACTTGGCTCAAAGCGTGGTGAAATTACAGGCCAGTTTGCTGGTGGCGCTGCTACTGGGCCTATTGTACTTAAATCGCCGGACGGCTTTACGGGTTTGGCAGCCATTCTACCAGATATTGGCCAATTTAAAAGAATTTAATGTAACCAAACACCATACCATTACTCTTCCAGATACTGATATTCAGGAATTTAAAGATTTAAAAATGGCTATTGCTGGGCTTATTCAAAAGAATCGCGAAGCATATATCAGCCAAAAGCATTTTACCGAAAATGCGGCCCACGAAATGCAAACACCGTTGGCCATTTTGCACGGAAAACTGGAAATGCTATTGCAAACACCATCTTTATCGGAACAACAGGCAACCTTGATAACCGAAGCCTTAGAAGGCAACAGCCGCTTATCTAAACTAACTAAAAATTTACTATTACTCGCCAAAATTGAAAATAAACAATATCATACAACCGAAGACCTGGATTTGCCAGCTATTTTACACCAGTTAGTTCGCCACTATAAAGAAAGTATTCACTTGAAAGGCATAAAGGTAACCCAGCAACTACAACCTTTAACTTTAAAAACTAACCGGGTAATGCTGGAAGTGTTGCTGACTAATATTCTGAGTAATGCCATCCGGCATAATCTTCAGCAAGGAGCCATTCATATCCAGGTGCAGGAAAATAAATTGCAAGTCGTGAATACTGGCCAACCTTTAAATCTAAATCCGGAAATATTATTCCAGCGTTTCCAGAAAGACAGTGCTAACCCCAAAAGCAACGGCCTGGGTTTAGCCATTGCTAAAAAAATTTGCGACTTGTACGGGTATCAGATTCAATATATCCACCAGTCTGGTCAGCACCGGGTAGAAATAAGCTTTATAGAAGACCGTGAGTAATATTTATTTAATTAGGTTGTCTGAATGATTTGACAATTATTAAATCGTCAAATTTAAATGATACTACAATCTCCAATTCAATTTGGGTAAAATTCAGAACTGACCTGTTAATTTATTTTTAGAATAGGGAAAGGTACTGGGTATACTATTTTAAATATTTTGAATCTTCAATGATTTTAAGAACCCAGCTTTTTCTGCTTAAACGGTGATTTTAAAGTTTGAAAAGCATTTAGGTATGTATAAAGAAAGTAGCCTAACAAATTAAAATTGAGCAACGGTGGTGTTTACTCTTTATATAATTGATTCCTTTAAACGCTGGTAGAAGAAAATTAAAATTGTGATTACTATTCTGCTTTAACCGCCTGAAAAATATTGTACTTTTAATACAGGCTCAAACAAATAACGTTCTTAATGGTACAATCTTCATGTTAAAGTACTTTTTCGTAAGCTTTTGCTTTTTCAGTCAGATAGGACTGGCACAAAGTATTACAAATTTTCTTTCCATTCGGCGCCATATAAGTCAACTCTTACATTTACGCAGTCAGGGCATCAAAAAAATAAATTTTACTGGGAAATTCAACGCAGGTGATGTGGGAAAAACAACAATTGGATTAAATCCTGCCACCTTTATTTTTGCCATAAAAATTAAAAATTAACCGGGCTATTATTGCCCCTGCTTTACTAGGTGGTTTCGGCTTCTTAACGCTGGGTAAACCAGGATTTTTAGAAAGTAATGAAGCCGTGAAATTACCTGGCACTATCCTGGCTTCCAAACGCACTTAGATAACTATACCCAGTATGTTCCGTTGGCTGCCGTATATGGCTTAAATCAGGCCGGCGTAAAAGGGAAGCATAATTTGCTAAACATGACGATGCTTTATGCCCTTTCCAGTTTTATTAATAATACATTAACCAAAAATATAAAACATCTTACAGGGGCCAAACGTCCTGATGGAACTGGTTTGGATGCTTTCCCTTCCGGACATACCA
>JAQBNV010000660.1 GCA_028288395.1 Adhaeribacter sp.
TTAACCGCAGCTTTTGTTCCTGGTTTGGCAGGAGTAGCTGGATTTGCCGGGGTCGCCCCAGGTGCCAACGCCAGTATATATTTCACCATTTCATTGGCATCAGCCTGTGTGATTTGCGGGTGTGGCGACATCGGAATTTCACCCCAGTTACCGGAACCACCTTTGATAATTTTCTCGGATAATTTAGCTACTGCTGTTTTGTCGCCTTTATATTTTGTCGCGATTTCTTTAAATGATGGGCCAACAATTTTATTATCTACTGAATGGCAGGCATTACAGTCACTCTTATCCATCAGGGCTTTGCCTTTAAGGGCAGCCGCTCCGCCCGCCTGGTAAACATTGTTTGTAGCACTTACCGGCTTACCTGTAAACGCAAACGACCCCAAAACAATTGCCAGCACACCGGCAGCCTTAAAACAGCTGGTTAAACTCTTTTTCATTGATTTTTATTTTTATTAGATTAAATATTTTAACTGACTCTCTGGTTGTAAAACAACTACCGGCCAGTATAATTCAATAACTATGCCTTTTCTGATTTTATGGCCAGGATTTAAGCATTTTTGTTTCTTAAAACTAATAAATGGTCCTACCTGAGCAATATAATCTATCACCAAACAATCGTCCCGGTCAGAATATTATCTTCGCTGCAACGATTCAGAAAGCGTAATTCCAGCTTTACTGTCCACTCCGTCATACCATTATCAAAGCAGCCAAACTGCTTAAAAAACAAAGATAATAAATTCAAATAGCAGATGATGATTTTATCAGCTTAGATAAAACAATATTTTTATACAAAAAAAGCTACCTCTTACGGGGCAGCTTTTTTTGTATAAAAATTTTACTAATAATTTAAGAGCAGACTTCTTTACTTCACGGCCGAAAATTTTTGAAATTCGGCATTTACCTGATCATTGGTGAGGGTGCTGCCAGAGTGAATAATAATTTTATGCCGGAAAGTAACCGATTTGCCCGGTGCCAACTTAAAATTAAGTTCTTCTTTGCCGTTGCTCATGGCTTTCTGCCCTAAAGGATTTGCCGCATATAAACCATAACCGCGGGCGTGCCAGTAAGTAGGATAGCCAACATTCTGCGGGTTATCTAATATTACTACCGATACTGGTTCCTGGCCAATAGTACCAACCAGGTTTACCCACTTGCCCCGGGTGCCCCAAACATCGTCGCCTTGCTTGCCTTCGCTGCTAATGTATTTACCGGTTACTCCTTCGTTATTTAATTTAGGAACGGCGGTGGCTACCCCGCTGGCGTCGGTAAAAACTTCCGGCTTGTTTGAGGGATGTTCCAGTTCGCGGGCAACCCGGATCCCGATCATGCCTTCTTTATTATCCTTAAACAAAACTTCTTCTTTTAAAGCCGTGAGTTTGGTAATGCGCTCGATGGTGCGATCGTTGCCCTGCCCGCCAAATACAAACCTGGTTTCTTCCAGCAGCAGGTTAGTGCCATCAGGTTTATGCCAGTCGGCGGTTACTACCAATTCGGCTTTATCGTTGCCACCTGTCATTTTACTTACCGCCCGGTGCTTAATGGTACCGAAATCCTTTTTCTTTTCGGCCGGAATAGCCGTAGAATTGTTCCAGAAATCAAGCCCATTTACATCGCCGTAGTTAAACCACATCCCCACGTGATGCGGATGGTCTACCCGCTCGCCTGGCCGCGGATCCATGGGCCAGCCCCGGGTTACAAATGAGCCTTTGGCCGTACGCAAAGGGTACAATACCGGCTTCATCAGCTCATCGGGGTAAATATAAGAAGTAAAGGGTTTACCATCTACGGTAATATCTACCCGTTTACCTGCTTTATTCTCGGTTACGTTAAAACGTTTAGTTTTACCGCCTTTGTCCTGCTGCTGTTCTTTCAGCATAAAGCTCATGGTCAGGCAAACCACGCCTATCGTTAGCGTAAACCAGCTAACCCATTTTATTTTTTTCAGCATTATTTTCGTTTTTTCTTTAGCTACTTTTCTCTTCTTTTATTTAGCTAACCACCACATCTTGTTTGGCATCATTAAAAGTAACCTTCTTACCGGTTTCCATGGCGGTACGGGTCATGATAGTGGCAATGGAGTGGTTATAGCCGGCTTTTACCGAGGCATTAGGGGTTTTGCGGCTGCGCACGCATTCCATCCAGTTGCGCATGTGCAGCGAAGTCATCGGGTCGCCGCCGGTATTAGCGCTGGTTTCCATTTTAGCAGCGTTAGGCAGGGTAGATGGGGTAAGCAAATTTGGCTTCATACCCATTTCAGCCGCCATTTTCGCGGTTAAACCACCATCCGGGGAAATTTGGTTCGTATCCAGGTTTATCATGCCGCCATTTGAGAAGTAAAGCTCTTTCGTGCCACCGGCAGAATTGTGGAACCGGGAACTAAATATTACCTGGAATCCTTTAGTCATGTCATTTTGCGGGCCATAATCCATAACAGCCGTTAACGTATCGGCGTTGGTCCGGCCGTCTTTCCAAACATAGATACCGCCGTTGGCTGCTACACTCCGCGGATGATCCAAGCCGGTAAACCAATGCACTGTATCAATCTGGTGGGCCATCCACTGCCCCGGTATACCCGAAGAATAAGGCCAGAATAAACGGAACTCTAAATATTTCCGGGGGTCCCAGGCTACTTTTGGCCGGTTCATCAAAAAGCGATCCCAGTCGGTATCTTCTTTGCGGATATCTTTTACCGCATCCACCCGCCAGCGGCCTGGTTGGTTTACGTTCCAGCACATTTCTACCATGGTAATATCCCCGAATTTACCGGAACGGATATACTCATTGGCAGCTATATAATTAGGAGCGCTGCGGCGTTGTGACCCAATTTGCACTATTTTCTTAGTTTCTTCCACGGCTTTCAGCAAGGCGCGGGCATCTTCCATGGTTTCGGCCATGGGTTTTTCGATGTAGGCATCGCGTCCGGCCCGCACGGCTTCCACCCCCATTAGAGCATGCTGAAAATCGGCGGTAGAAATAATAACGGCATCTACATCTTTGTTCGCATATAGTTCATCGTTGTTCCGGTGCTTTTTAATCTGCATACCGGCTTTGGATTTAATATACGCTTCGGCTTCATCCCGCCGGCGATTCCAGATATCAGATACAGCTATGAAGTCAAAATTAAGTTCTTTGGCGTGGTTCATAAATGAAGGCACCAGCGAACTTCTGAAACGATTAGAAAAGCCAACGATACCTACATTTACCCGGTCGTTAGCGCCCAAAATACGCCCATAGCTTTTGGCACTAAAGCCCAGGTTCATGGCAGCTAAGCCTACTGTTCCCATGGCAGCCTTTTTTAAAAAAACGCGGCGCGGATTATTACTGTTTTGTTCCATGTTTGCGAAATAATTTTAATTTAATTGGTGAATAATTCAGAATATAAGTAGGTAGTAAGTTATACGTATTTGAAATCTTGTTTATCAACTGATTTTATTAAAACAAACTTATATTTAATTTTGGTCTAATACTTAAAACTTTATAAACTAAAGTATCCGGATTTTAATATTCCGGAAATGCACTTCGTCGCCATGGTCTTGTAATAAAATATAACCTTGGGCGGCTTCGCCAAAGTTTTTGTATTTTTTATATTTACTTTCCGCCACTAACTGCCGGAAAGCCGGACTTCCTCTTTCAAAAGATACTACTGGGCTACCATTCAGCCAATGTTCCACGTGCTTTTGCCGTACTATCAGCCGGATTTTATTCCACTCGCCCACGGGCACCCCTTTCTTATTTTGCGCCGGTATCAGGTCGTACAGTGAGCCAATGGTCCGGTTGCCGTTCTTACCCATTTTTGCATCCGGGTGCCGGTCATCATCCAATAACTGAAACTCCAGTCCAATAGCTGAGCCTTTGCGTTCGGTCACGAAATATTTTAGGCCGCTGTTGCCTCCCGCCGTCAGCTTTGCCTCTAAGGTTAATTCAAAATCATCGAACTGCCCGGTTGTAATAATGTCGCCGCCCTGCCGTGCCTTATCACCATCTGTTTTTAAAACCACCAGTTCGCCATTTTCTATTTTCCAGCCCTGTTCCGGGAAGGTTTTCTGGTTTACACCACGCCATCCATTGTGCGTCTTGCCATCGAAAAGCAGTTGCCAGGCTGCTGCCTTCTCGGCCGCCGTCAAGGTATTTTCTTCCGCCCCAGCAGCTCTAATTTGCATAACCGCAACGTTGCTTTGGTTTGTTGCCGAAAGCTGTCGGGCAGGTTGGCGGCCTGCAGTCATTAATATCATTAGCAAAGAATTAAACAAAAAAATAAAATACGTTATAAGCATAAATATTTGTTCATTCTTTTATACAATATAAAGTTTACGGTTTTAGTTTCTAATCAGAACCATTAAGTAAACAAATTACGAAAAAGGTCATGTTTCTCTACTTTCGGTACTATATAATAATCAGGCTGAACCGCAATATTATCGGCTTCAATACCGGCAATTTTATTTAAAACGAACGCCAGCCCGGGTAAAGCTCTTAAAAATATCGAACTCCCGGTTAAACTTTAATCCCGATAGAATTCAGATAAGCGCGGGTAATTTCGCCGCACTGCCTAGGCGTTTTTTCTTTTTCGGGTACCGAATCCAGCTCTACTATTCCCCAACCCTTGAATTTAACTTGCTGCAGGGCTTTAAATACACCCGGCAAATCAACTTTACCCTGCCCCAACTCTACAAATATATAGGCCCGGCCACCTGCGTCCCCGGTATTCGGACGGACATCTTTCAGGTGCAAGG
>JAQBNV010000033.1 GCA_028288395.1 Adhaeribacter sp.
AATCTTAGCAACTGTTGGATTTCGGCTGTAAGGGTTTGTAATTTAATAACCAGAAAATCAACCACATTTTCGGTTATATGCATACTATTTATTTCCTCATACTTCCATTTCCATTTGCCTTTGATTAAGTCGAAATAAATAAGTTGTTCCTGCACCAGTTTTTGAATAAACTGAATCAGGAAAAATGGATTCCCTAACGTTTTATGATATAATAAATCGGCCAGTTCTCTGGTATTTTGGTAACTGAGCCGTAGTGAATCGGCGAGTAATTGATTAACCTGGTCGAGATTTAATTCGTGTAAAATAATGGTCTTAACTAGTTGTTTATTTTTACTTAACCGATCGAGCAAGAGCTTTAACGGGTGCAAACCAGATACCTCATTGTTGCGGTAAGCCCCAATAATCAGAATATTTCTTATATCCTGGCCATTGAACAGAACCTCCAGTAATTCAAAAGAACTACTATCTGCCCATTGCAAATCATCCAAAAAAATTACGAGTGGATGGTCTGGGGTAGCAAGCACCTGAATAAACTTTTTGAAAAGGTTAAAGAAACGTGCTTGGGCTTCGTTTAAACTTAGCTTAAGAACCGGTGGTTGTTTGCCAATAAGCAATTCTAACTCCGGAATCACCTCAATAATTACCTGGCCATTTTCTTCCAATGCCTGTAATATTTTAATTCGCCAATTTTCAAAATCTGCTTTACCTTCCGCCAGAAATATTCGAATAAGATTGCCAAAGGCTATTGCTACCGCACTATAGGGATTACTTCTGTTGTATTGATCAAATTTACCCGAAGTAAAATAGCCATTATGACGGGCAATAGAATGGTATATATCAAATATTAACCTGGTTTTGCCTATACCGGAATATCCAGCAATCAAAATTAAATTAAGTGCTCCTGTACTGGTAGTTTCAAAAGCTTGCTTAAGTTCTTTCGTTTCTAAATCCCGCCCATATAATTTTTCTGAAATTCGGAATGTTGGAGAATAATCGAACTGACCGGGCATGAAATAAGATATATTGCCGGATTGCTGGTATAGATGGAGGCACTTCTGCAAATCTTCTTTTAAACCCGCTGCGCTTTGGTAGCGATCTTCGGCATTTTTTTGTATCAGCTTCATTACAATATCCGATAATGGTTTTGGGATATTGGCATCCACCAGGCAAGGCTCCTCCGGAAGTTTAGCAATATGGGCATGCACCAACTCCATGGCATTGCTGTAAATAAACGGCAGCTTTCCGCACAGCATCTGGTAAATTGTAATACCTAAAGAATAGAAATCAGTCCGGTAATCGACGCTGCGGTTCATGCGCCCTGTTTGTTCCGGCGATATATAGAATAAGGAACCCTGTAAGATTTCAGCATTGTTAACTGCTGGCTGCTCCCGGGAAAGTAAAGTTGCACCACCAAAATTGCAGAGCTTTATCTCTAATGTTTTGGGTTGAATAAGAAAATTTTCCGGATTTAAGTTTTTATGAATTATATTTTCGGCATGCACATCCTGTACAATCTGGGCTAGTTTAGCAGCTATTGCTAAAACTTCCGGAATTGACAATTTCTTTTTCTGAATAAAAATACTTAAAGGTATACCATTAAAAAACTCTTTAATGACTTCAATATTTGATTGCGTTTTTAAAAGCTTTACACTTTTTAGAATACCATTGATCGGATGCGCTTGGGTAATTTCAAAATCATTTAATAAATGTACCAGATCGGTTAGGGATGGATATTCGCCTTCTACTTTTTGCAGAAAAACACTTCTACTCTCTTTTTCATCAATAGCATCATAAAAGATAGTGCTGCCTACCTGAAATAATGGCTTTTTTATTTGATAACCCTTAGTCATGGCTTATAAATAGATTTGTAATGGCAGGTTATTATAACAAAACAGTTAAAACAGATAATATAGAATTTAAGGCGGAGCTAAACGAAGAAATACGTTACGTTTAGAATTTTAAGCTTTAAAAATGACAGAGATTAATCAGAAATGAAACGAAATAAAAATTTAATTTTCTTTAGTTGCTTTTACAAAGTGGTATGACCACAGATTTTTTTTTAAACTTTTATATTGATAAAGAGTTGACCAAACATTTGCTTTGTGCCAGCTGGTTCTTTTACCAAACACCCGCAGAAAGGTATGGCAAATAATACCTGGTATAAAACAATAATATAATCTTTTAGACGAAGCTAGTATATGGGATGTTACATTTATCGAACGGGTATCGGCGAAGCCCGTAAAATGAGCTTTTTCTTTAAATGATTCTATCCATTCAAATGCAGGAACTGCCCAGGACATTGCCCATTTGCGCATTACCAAATGATTCTTAGGCTCGTCTGAAGCTTGGTGATTGCTAAAAAAATCAGCTACCACCAATACACCTCCCTTTTTTAAAACCCGGTGGGCTTCTTGTAAAAATTGTCTTTTATCTGGCGCATGACAAACACTTTCGATCGCCAGAACGGCATCAAAGTATTCGTCTGGGTAAGGCGTATGGGTATAGTTGCCAACCGTAAAATTTATTTTTTTTTCCAGTTTCAATTCAGAAACTTTTTGCTGGGCATATTGTACTTGTTTAGCACTTAGAGTTATCCCTTCTACTTCGCAGCCAAACCTGGTAGCGTAATAAATAGAGGAACCTCCTACTCCACAACCAGCATCTAAAACCCGGTAACCCGGTTTTAAATCAGCCAGTTCTGCCACCCGGGCATTCATCTTTAACAGGGCAGATCTTAAGTTAGGGGTAGTTTTGTCCCAATATCCATAATGCATGCACATGTGCGAATTTAAGTGCCAGACAATCTGATAATCGTCCTGGCAATCATCGTAATAGGCTATAATATCGGATTCTTTTAAAGTAGCGGGCATTAGTTGTGCTTTATCAGGTTAAACGACTTATTTAACAAGGTCCCAAACCAGGGTTCGTGTTTTTTGTAAGGCAATCCCTTATTATAGCGTTTCTTATCCAGCCATTTATAGTATAGGAGCCAGGATGGCTCGTGCAGATTCCAGATTTCACAATAAGGTTTATTTACGCCCGCTGCATCAATTATATTATTAACGGCCCGCCGCGCTGCCTCATTGGCCCCTTCCATGGTGGCCAGATCAGTATAAGTTTTTACGTAATCAGAAGCCAGGAAAAAGT
>JAQBNV010000001.1 GCA_028288395.1 Adhaeribacter sp.
GGTTCATTTCGCCGTTACGACGACGCTCGTTATAAGAAACAGCGTGCTTGTCCAGAACAGTAGTCAGGAACCGAACAATTTTTTCATCCCGGCGATAAGCCAGTTCCAATGGATCTACCACCGTTGAAGGAGCGGTAAACTCAATTAGTACATAAAAACCAGTTGATTTCTTCTGGATTGGGTAAGCCAGTTTGCGTAATCCCCAGTTTTCTTCATGAATAATGTCGGCGCCATTTTCCTTAAGCACCTGTCTGAACTTCTCGACCGTTTCTCCTACCTGCACCTCGTTCAGCAACGGGGTAAGGATGAAGACCGTTTCATAATTTTTTAATTCCATTAGGTTGTCGAATTTTTTAAATGAGGGTGCAAATATAATAATAATAATTTGGAACACAAAGGGATATCCTTAATCAAAGATAACTTAATTAATTATTAAAATTTAATACGGAGACCGGTGTACGTATTAACATCATTTCTGCCTTGCCCTACAGGTTTTCCAGAACCTTTGTTAAATAAAGTAGTAGTGATTATAATTCGAGAAATACCAAAACATTTCCCTTGCTTCTGAATTAATAAATTAAATACATTTGCTAATTTAAAAATGTTCTAAATAAGTCATTTTTGGGTAGTTATTTATTTGATTATCAATTTATTATCTTAATAAGATGTGCTAATGTGCTTAGCACTCCAAAATTATGAGATTTAATGTTTGATTAATAAAATTCGCATAGTAGATTTGTGCCCGTAATGTAGTTTCACCTTACTAAAAAAGCAATCTAAGCAATGATTAGCTGTAAATCCAACAAAAAATACCCTTTATTATTATCTCTACTTCTTTCTTTTCTAACGGTTTTTTCTTCTTTTGCCCAGGGCGAACAGGCTTCGGTTAGTCAGGATGGCGTAACTGCTGGTGCTGCGGCCGGAGGCGATGATGCCCAGGTGCAAGCCGGCGCGGCATTGTTTAAGAATAACTGTGCGAGCTGCCACGCTATAAATGAGAAGCTCGTAGGTCCACCCCTGAAAGATGTTCACAAAAAGCACAAACTGCCCTGGCTGATAAACTGGATCCGGAATTCGAGCAAGATGGTGCAGAGCGGCGATAAAGAAGCGCTGGCTATATTTAACGAGTACGATAAGCAGCAGATGCCTAGCTTTGCGCTTTCAGATGATGAAATAACTTCTATGGTTAAATATATAGAAGTGGAAAGTGCCACAGCGGCTACGGCTCCTACGGGCACTCCGGCCAATGACCAGGCGGCGGCTGCAGCTACGGATGGTCCTGGTGGTGCTGGTGGCGGTATTGCAACAGATAGTTACCTGCACATCGTTTTAATTGCCCTTATCATTATATTGATTGTAATGGTAGTGGTGCTTTTGATTATAGCCAACCTGATGAAAGATTACCTGCGGGGTAAGAAAGACCTCGATGGCAATGACCGGGAACTGGTGGAGCAACGCTTTGATTTTTCTAAAGTTTACAAATCCAGAGCGGTGCAGGTGATAGTAGGCCTGATATTTTTAATAGTGCTGACCGATATTGCCATTGAAGAAACGTTTGGCGTAGGTTTGCAACAGGGATATCAGCCTCGTCAGCCCATAGCGTTCTCCCATAAACTGCATGCCGGCGAGCACCAGATAGATTGTAATTATTGCCATACCAGTGTTTACAAGAGCAAGAACGCTAATATTCCTTCGGCTAATATTTGTATGAACTGCCATAGCCAGATTAAAAAGGAGTCGCCGGAAATTAGAAAGATTTATGCTGCTATTGAGAAGGATCAGCCCATTGAGTGGGTTCGGGTGCATAACCTGCCCGATTTAGCTTACTTCAATCACTCGCAGCATACCCAGGTAGGTGGGGTTGAGTGCCAGACTTGCCACGGCCCTATCGAAACCATGGATGTCGTATACCAATTCTCGCCTTTAACCATGGGCTGGTGTATCAACTGCCACCGGGAGCAACCGCTAAATACCGAAGGCAATGGTTACTACAATAACCTGGTAAAGCTACATGATCAAGCTAATAAAGGAGCTGTCTTCACGGTGTCTTCAAATGGCGGCACCGAGTGCTCTAAATGTCATTATTAATATTGTTCTTAAAAAGCATCTGAGTTTTCTATCTATAATATGCAACAAAAAATAAAATACTGGAAAGGGCTGGAAGAGCTTGACAACACTCCGGAATTCGTAAAAAATTCACAAAGCGAGTTTGCGGAGTTCCTACCGGTAAAAGATAAAAATGATTCAGGCCCTAATTCTGAAGTGGCTCCCCGCCGCGATTTTCTTAAATTATTAGGATTTAGTATGGCAGCGGCAGCGTTGGCTTCCTGCGAAGCGCCGGTAAGAAAAGCAATACCTTATTTAAATAAACCCGAGGAAGTAGATCCAGGCATTCCGAACTGGTATGCCTCTACTTATTTTGTGGATGGAGATTACAATAGTATTTTAGTTAAAACCCGCGAGGGTCGTCCGATTAAAGTAGAAGGCAACCCGCTTTCGAGCATTACTAGAGGTGGTTTAAGCCCCCGGGGGCAGGCTACTGTACTTAGTCTTTACGATACTACCCGTCTGAAGGGTCCGGTTTCAAAAAAGGGTAATAAACAAGTAGAAGCCAATTGGGAACAGATTGACCAGGAAATCAGCACTAAATTAGCGCAGGTGAATGGTAAAGTGGTGCTGGTATCCACTACCATCATTAGCCCTTCAACTAAGAGTGTCATCCGCGAGTTTGGCGCAAAATATCCTTCTTTTGAGCACGTCGTTTACGATCCGTATTCTGCTTCAGCCCTGATAAAAGCCAACGGCGGTGCTGTTCCCGGTTATGATTTCAGCAAAGCCAAAACCATTGTTAGCTTCGGCGCTGATTTTATTGGCCCCTGGTTAAACCAGGTCGAATTTGCGAAACAATATATTACCAACCGGAAAGTAACCAAAGATAATCCCAACATGTCGCGGCATTACCAGTTTGAGTCTACGCTCAGCTTAACTGGTGCCAATGCGGATATTCGGGTACCTATTAAACCATCGGAAGAAGGGGCGGCGGTAGCGGCTTTGTATAACCGTTTGGCGCAAGGTGCCGGCGGTCAGGTGTTAAATACACCAGCTTTTGCCCAGTCGAAACAATTAGATGCAGCCGCCCAGGAATTATTAGCCAACCGGGGTGCCTCTCTCGTTATTTCGGGTTCGAATGATCTGGCGGTGCAAACTTTAGTACGGGAAATTAACCGTTTGTTGGGCAACGAAGGCACCACTATTAATACGGCCGCACCTATATATACGAAGCAAGGCGACGATACGCAGATGCTTCGCTTCATAAATGAAATGAATGCCGGGACGGTAGGAGCCGTAATATTTTACAACGCCAACCCGGTTTACAACCATCCGCAAGCCGACAAGGTTGTTAGCGGCCTGAAAAAGGTAGGCGTAAAAATATCTTTAGCCGATAGAATTGATGAAACGGCTGCTTTTGCCGATTATATAACCCCGGATCACCATCACCTGGAATCCTGGAATGATTTTGAACCCAGAAGAGGTTTCCTGAGTTTATCTCAACCTACTATTTCGCCTTTATTTAAAACCCGTCAGGCCCAGGATAGCCTGCTGGTATGGAGTGGTAGCCGGACGAATTATTACGATTATATCCGGAACAACTGGCGGACGAATTATGCCAAAGGCGGTAATTTTGATGCGTTCTGGGATAAAGCGGTTCACGATGGTGTTTTAGAAGGGGTTGCTACCGCAGGTCAATCGGCTCCGGCAATTACAGCCCCCATGACCATGGCCGCTGCCGCAGTTGCCATTAACCAAACCGCCCGCGCCGGCAAAGGCATTGAGCTGGTGGTTTATCAGAAATCTACCATTGGATCGGGTATTGAAGCTAACAACCCCTGGTTACAGGAGTTATCTGATCCTATCTCGCGCGCAACATGGGACAATTATTTGGCCTTACCGGTTTCTTTAGCCAAAGAGATGGGTATCCAACAGAATGATGTTATTAAGGTTACTACCAGTAATGGTAAAACCATCGAATTGCCGGCCCTTATTCAGCCCGGTCAGGCCCGGAATACTGTAGGCATCGCCGTTGGATACGGTCGTACCCATGCCGGTTTGGTTGCCAATAATGTCGGGCAAAATGCTTACCCGCTGGCTACTGTAACTGCTAATGGTATCCTGTTCCAAAATGGGGTTAAGTTAGAAAAAACCGGCGCGGAAAAAATTATTGCCCAAACCCAGACCCACCATACCATCATGGACCGGTTGGTGGTACAGGAAGCGTCCCTGGCCGATTATCAGAAAAACCCGAAAGAAGTAACAGAATATATTAAAATTTCGACCCCTAATGGCAAGCAGTCGCCTTCTAAGGTGTCGTTGTGGTACGATTACGAGTACAAGAATCACCATTGGGGAATGGTTATCGACCTGAACTCCTGTATTGGGTGCGGTTCGTGTGTAGTAGGTTGTGCCGCTGAAAATAATACCCCCATAGTAGGAAAACAAGAGGTGCTAAACCGTCGGGAGATGTTCTGGTTGCGGATTGACCGCTACTACAGCAGTGATACCCATAAAGAAACGTCCGACAAAGGCGTGATAGAAACCTATCACCTGATGGAAGAACCGTCTGAGAATCCGCAGGTAATTTTCCAGCCGATGCTTTGCCAGCATTGTAACCATGCCCCTTGCGAAACAGTTTGCCCGGTGTTGGCCACTACCCACAGCAGCGAAGGCCTGAATCAAATGGCTTACAATCGTTGTGTTGGTACCCGTTACTGTGCAAATAACTGCCCGTATAAAGTACGCCGGTTTAACTGGTTTGCCTACAGCGATAACGAAAAATTCGCTACCCAGAATTTCCAGATGAATACTGATTTGGGGCGTATGGTGTTGAACCCGGATGTTACGGTGAGAGCTCGTGGGGTTATCGAAAAATGCTCTTTCTGCGTACAGCGTATCCAATTAGGTAAGCTGGAAGCGAAGAAAGCAAAGCGTCGTCCGCAGGATGGTGAAATCGTTACGGCTTGTGCGCAATCTTGCCCAACCAATGCTATTGTATTCGGAGACATGAAAGATCCAAACAGCCAGGTTTCGCAAATTTTACGTCGGGAAGATGGTGAACGCGCATTCCACGTACTGGAAGAACTGAACGTTCAGCCGAATGTAACTTATCTGACCAAAATCAGAAACAATAACCAAACGACGAAGAACGCTTAAAGGCTGATTTTAATTTAAATTAAGAATAACTTATGCAACACGTATCTCCGGTAAGAGAACCTTTAGTAACAGGAGGGAAGACCTACCACGACATCACGCAAGATGTGTGCCGGCAAGTAGAGGCCAAGCCGAATATCCGGTGGGCCATTGCTCTAGCGGTCTCTTTATTTTTCCTGGGCATTTTTATTTATTCTGTTTATCGTACCCTGTGGTTTGGTATTGGCGAGTGGGGTTTAAATAAAACCGTAAACTGGGCCTGGGACATTACCAACTTCGTGTGGTGGGTAGGTATCGGCCACGCGGGCACCCTTATTTCGGCTATCCTCCTCTTGTTCCGGCAAAAATGGCGGAGTTCTATTAACCGGGCGGCCGAAGCGATGACCATTTTTGCGGTAATTTGTGCGGCGATGTTCCCGGTATTACACATGGGCCGTCCGTGGTTAGCTTACTGGGTGTTACCGCTCCCCAATACGTTTGGTTCGCTGTGGGCAAACTTTAACTCACCGCTATTATGGGACGTATTCGCGATTAGTACTTACTTCTCAGTATCACTGGTTTTCTGGTATTTAGGTTTAATTCCGGATTTCGCTACCATCCGCGACCGGGCGACCGGGCCTATTGCCCGCCGGGCTTATGCGCTGTTAAGTTTCGGTTGGACCGGATCAGCAAAACACTGGTCACGTTACGAAACTGTATCTCTTATCCTGGCTGGGGTATCTACACCGCTCGTACTTTCAGTCCACACCATTGTATCCATGGACTTTGCTACTTCGGTAATTCCAGGCTGGCACACCACTATTTTTCCTCCGTATTTTGTGGCCGGGGCTATATTCTCGGGATTTGCCATGGTGTTAACCCTAATGATTATCACCCGGGATGTATTTTCCCTAAAAGATTATATTACGCTGGAGCACATTGAATCGATGAATAAAGTTATTATTCTCACGGGTTCAATTGTTGGGGTCGCCTATATTACAGAGTTCTTTATTGCCTGGTACTCGGGTGTAGAATACGAACAATACGCTTTCATTAACCGGGCAACCGGACCTTACTGGTGGGCTTACTGGTCGATGATGACCTGTAATGTTATAACCCCGCAGTTATTCTGGTTCCGTAAAATAAGAAGAAGCGTTGTCGCAACTTTTATCATTTCCATCTTTGTGAATATTGGTATGTGGTTTGAGCGGTTTGTAATTATTGTAACTTCTTTGCACCGCGATTTTTTACCTTCCAGCTGGGCCATGTTCTCACCTACTATTATTGATGTAGGTATCTACGTGGGTACTTTAGGGTTATTCTTTACTTTGTTTTTACTATTTGCCAAATATTTCCCGGTAATTAACATGTTCGAAGTAAAAACTATTCTTAAATCTTCTTCCGGCGTTCAGCATTCACATACGCCCGAAACAATGCACGCTCATTCACCAAACAACCAAGCGCAACATGACAAATAAGAAATACATTCTCGGCGTTTATGAGGATGAAGATGTTCTGCTTCATGCCATCGAAAATATAAGGGCAGCTGGAACAAAAATTTATACCGTATTTTCACCTTACCCGGTGCACGGTATCGATGATGCCTTGGGAATTGAGCGTTCCCGTTTACCTATTGCTGCTTTTCTTTATGGCTTAACCGGATTGTCTTTTGCCTTGTGGATGCAGATATATATGCTGGGCTTCGATTGGCCGATGATTATAGGTGGTAAGCCCCACATCGCTTTGCCAGCTTTTATCCCGGTTAGCTTTGAATTAACGGTTTTATTTACAGCCCACGGAATGGTGTTAACCTTTCTGATTATTTCGGGATTATACCCCAGACTAAAAGTGCCGGTAATGGATGTACGTTCTACAGACGATAAATTTGTGATGGCTATTGAAGTAAAAGAGGGCGTTACCGATGTAAATAAATTGAATACCTTGCTGCGGGAAAACGGAGCAATTGAAGTAAATGAGAAGGAGGTAACCAAATAATGAATAACATTCTTAAAATAGGGGTTGCGACTTCTTCAATGTTTTTCGCATCTGCCGTTTTTTTCTCCTGTACGCCTGGTCCTAATGATCCGGGTACCCAATACGCACCGCAGATGTATGATGATGTGGCTTATGAGAGCTTAAAGCAGGTTGAAAAAAATACCATTAATCCTGGTGGATTAAATATGCGGGTGCCGGCCGAAGGTACAATTGCAAGG
>JAQBNV010000028.1 GCA_028288395.1 Adhaeribacter sp.
ATTTCTATTCAAAGTCAATCGTTTGCCGGCTCCGATGCCTTCAAATAATACTTCTTGTTGTTGTTGGTAAGCTGGTATCCCTTAGAACCTAAAAATAAAATAGACCGCCAAAGTAAAACGGTAATTGCAAAAATATTAAATTCTGAAAATAAAGATTGAATGAGTAGAATTTTAAACTAACTTATTTTTTATTTAAACCAATATGCACCAGCGGCCTACATGCCGTTCCTGTAGCTTTAATAATCGACCTGCCATGCCTATAAAAATACCCGAAGACGCCCTGGTTAAAAACCAGCAAGAGGAACGGAAAACCTTATACCAGTTATTGGGTAAACTGCCCGACCGGCACCGGCCTATCTCGGTGCAAATCCTTTCTTGCGAAGAAACAGCGGAATTAATCATTCAGAAATTATTACTGGATATTAACGGATTGGAGTTGGTGCCCGCTTTTTTTACGAAACCAAAGCAAGTCGTAGGCAAACTACCGGTAGTTTTATTTAATCATTCGCATTTCGGGCAGTACCAGGTAGGTAAAAATGAGTTTCTGCTGGGGCGGGAAGAAATGCAAAGTCCGCCGTACGCGGTGGCCCTGGCGCGGGCCGGTTATGCCGGTTTATGTCTGGATAACTGGGTTTTTGGTGAACGGAGCGGACGTGCTGAATTAGATATGTTTAAAGAAATGCTTTGGCAAGGGCAGGTGATGTGGGGGATGATGGTTTACGATAATTTGCGGGCCCTCGATTATCTGGTATCCCGCCCCGATGTTGATGTCAACCGGATAGCGACCATGGGCATGTCGATGGGGAGTACCATGGCCTGGTGGCTTGCCGCCCTCGACGAACGGATTAAAGTAACCGTAGATTTAAATTGCCTTACCGATTACCAAACACTTCTGGAAGAAAAAGGCCTGGATCGCCACGGTATTTATTACTACGTTCCGGATTTGCTCCGGCATTTCACTACTTCCGGCATCAATGCCCTTATCGCCCCGCGGCCGCATCTTGGTTTAGCGGGCCGCTTCGATCCTTTAACGCCTATGAAAGGTTTAAACATAATAGACACCGATTTGCAGCAGGTTTACGCGGCCGCAGGCGCTCCCGACGCCTGGAAACTGAATATTTATCCCGTGGGTCACCTGGAAAACCCCGAAATGCGCCGGGATATTATGGATTTTTTAAAAAAGTGGTTGTAGGGGATGTTCCTATTCTCAACGTGTTTTTGGGAATATACATTTATGGTGGTTGGCAGTGTTTGCTTTAAGCCCAAGACAGAATATTTGCAAATACATCTTGGGTAAACGATTACAAAAGTTAGCAAATTAAAATATAATATTATTCGAAGACTGCTATTTGAATGGTTTTCAGGGCTTGTGTCGGGATTAAGCGAGTATTATTTTACCCAACTATTGGTCATTTAGGCCTAACTCCTTACCTTTTACCGTTTACTTGCATTTATGATGACTGAGAATACAAAAGATGTACGCATCCTGGTAGTAGGTTGCGGCAATATGGGCGCCTCGCATGCCTGGGCTTATCACACCCTGTCAGGATTTCAAATCTGTGGTTTGGTATCTACTGGTAAGAGTAAAGAAGTTTTAAATCAGGCCCTTGGGGGAGGATATCCGTTATTCCAGGACTTTGACCAGGCCCTGCATAGTACCCGGCCCGACGCCGTTTGTATTGCTACTTACCCCGACACCCACGAGGATTTTGCCTGCCGGGCTTTGGCCCAGGGCTGCCATGTATTTATTGAAAAGCCGTTGGCTGATTCGGTTGCAGGAGCCGAGCGCGTGGCGGCCGCGGCTCGCCAAGCCGGTAAAAAATTAGTGGTAGGTTATATTTTACGGCACCACCCAAGCTGGATTAAATTTGTGGACCTGGCCCGGGAATTAGGCAAACCGCTGGTTATGCGCATGAACCTGAACCAGCAAAGCCAGGGCGATGCCTGGCGGATTCACCGGAACCTGATGAAAAGTCTGAGCCCCATTGTAGATTGCGGGGTGCATTATATTGATGTAATGTGCCAGATGACCCGTTCTAAACCAATTCAGGTTAGCGCCATTGGCGCCCGGCTTACCGATGATATCCCGGCCGGAAACTACAATTACGGTCAGTTGCAGATTCGGTTCGAAGACGGCTCAGTGGGCTGGTACGAAGCGGGCTGGGGGCCGATGATCAGCGAAACGGCCTTTTTTATAAAAGATGTAATAGGTCCTGCGGGGGCGATTTCTATTGTAGCCAAAGAAGCCGGTGCTTCCGGTAAGTCGGATTCGGTGGCAGACCATACCAAAACGGAGTGGCTCCGGTACCACCGCGCCGAATTAGATGGTAACGGCTTCCTCCGCCACGAAGATACCTGGCTCAGCATGGAAGACGAACCAGATCACCAGCAACTCTGTAACCGCGAACAGCTTTATTTTTTAAAAGCAATCCAAGAAAATATTGATTTAACCGATCATGTTGCCGATGCGGTGAATAGCCTCCGGATTGCCTTTGCCTGTGACGAATCGGTAAGAACCGGGCAGGTGGTTTCGTTGAATTATTAACCTTCTGTTAATTTATTAGCCAATGTATTGCCGTTTTTCGCCTTAATAATATTTTAGGGAAGGACTTTTTCTATTAAAGAGTATTTATTACAGTTGCCGGCGGAGCCATGTGCAGCAGGCGCCTATATAACACCACGCGCCTACCAGTTGGGAATTGATTTTGTAACTTTTCAAATTATTCTTAATTTTAAGGGAATGGAACGCTTTACTTTACGCTAGTTGTTTAAAGAATAATTTTAAGGTTGTTTTCTTTCGGCAGGGGGTAAAGCCATTTGCCTGATATTTTAAATAAACCTGGCACCCAAATCTTTTTTGATGAAACGACGCTCCGCTGTAAAAAATTTAACCCTGGCTGTTGCCGGATTAGTAAGTTTGCCGGCCTGGGCTTCCGGCTGGTCATCCGCCTCACTAGGTCCGGTTGCTTCCCTGACGGTTCCGGAAGAAAGCCTGTTGGCCGAAATCGTGGAAACCATTATTCCGGAAACCGATACACCGGGGGCCAAATCGTTGAAAGTACACCAGTTTGTGATGCGCATGATTACGGATTGCTACGGCAGCGCTGTGCAGGGAAATTTAGAAAAAGGGCTCCTGACCGTTGACCAGGTAGCTAACGGTGCTTTTAATAAAGCTTTCAGTAATCTGGATACCAGGCAGCGCACCGATGTGCTCACCCACCTGCAAAAAGCCGAAGACCCGGCCACGCAACAATTTATTAGCCTGGTTAAAAACCTGACAATTCGGGGTTACCTGAATTCGGAATACGTGCAGTTAAATTTACTTGATTATAAAATGGCACCCGGCTTTTACCACGGTTGTGTTGCCATAGAATCTTAATATTTTATTTTTAGCTATAATCCGGCCTCCTTATCCGGGGCTTTTCCTTCCCGAATGGCATTTATAAACATAAATTCAATCAAAGTCCGCACCTTCGACGCTATTGTAATTGGCTCCGGTATTAGCGGCGGCTGGTCAGCCAAAGAATTAACGGGCCTGGGCCTGCGTACCCTGGTGCTGGAACGGGGCCGGGACGTGAAGCATGGTCAGGATTATCCTACCGCCATGAAAAACCCTTGGGAGTTTCCGCATTTAGGCCAAATGCCGCAGTCGGTTCGGGAAGCTAATCCCATTGCGAGTCAATGTTATGCCTTTAATGAGGATGCGGCGCATTTTTTTGTGAAAGATGCCGAACATCCTTACATTCAGGAAAAGCCTTTTTCCTGGATTCGGGGTTACCAGGTGGGCGGTAAATCATTGATGTGGGCGCGGGGTACCCAGCGTTGGTCACAGTACGATTTTGAAGGCCCGGCCCGCGACGGCTTTGCCGTGGAGTGGCCCATCGGGTATAAAGATATTGCTCCCTGGTACAGTTATGTCGAAAAATTTGCCGGCATTTCGGGCAATAAAGACGGATTACCGCAATTACCCGACGGAGAGTTCTTGCCGCCCCACGAACAATCCTGCGTCGAAAAGCATTTCAGCCAGCAAATGGCGAAGCATTATAATAATACCCGGCCGGTAATTATTGGCCGCTGCGCCCACCTGACCAAACCCAACCCGATCCATCACGAGCAGGGACGGGGCCAGTGTCTGAACCGGGTGTTGTGCCAGCGCGGTTGCCCGTACGGTGGCTACTTCAGTAGCAATTCTTCTACTTTGCCCTGGGCCCAGAAAACCGGTAAAATGACCCTGAAGCCCGACTCGGTGGTGCATTCCATTATTTATGACGAGCAGAAAGGCAAAGCCACCGGGGTGCGCGTAATAGATGCCCACACCAAAGAAATGACGGAATATTACGCCCGGATTATTTTCCTGAATGCTTCTACTCTGAATACCAACCTGATTTTACTTAATTCTAAATCACGCCGTTTTCCGAATGGTTTGGGCAACGATTCGGGATTACTCGGCAAATACATTGCTTTTCATAATTTCCGTACCACTATTTCGGCGGAGTACGAAGGTTTTTCCGATACCATCACCGAAGGCAACCGGCCCAATGGCAGTTATATTCCGCGCTTCCGGAATGTATTTAAACAGGAAACCGACTTTTTGAGGGGATATGCCGCGGGCTTTGGCTCCAGCCGGATGCTCAACAACGATTTGTCGGGTTTTGGCGCCGATCTGAAAGCAAATTTAACAGCTAAAAAATACGGCAACTGGCGGGTAAGTTCGCACATGATGGGCGAAACCATTCCGAAGGAAAGTAATTATGCTACCCTCGATGCTGGTTTAACCGATGCCTGGGGCGTACCGCTGTTAAAACTATCGGTCGCTTACGACGACAACGATGAAAAAATGATTGTGGATTTTCATGAGCAAATGACCGAAATGCTGACGGTCGCCGGTTTTACCAATATCAAAACCAACGACCAGCCGCAAAAAGCGCCAGGCCTCGATATTCACGAAATGGGTGGTGTCCGGATGGGGAAAGACGCCAAAACCTCACTGCTAAACAAATGGAATCAGCTGCACGCCTGCAAAAACGTATTCGTGACCGATGGGGCCTGTATGACTTCCAATTCTACCCAAAATCCTTCGCTTACCTATATGGCCCTCACCGCCCGTGCGGCCGATTATGCCGGTAAAGAATTGCGGAAAGGTAATTTGTAAAACCAATCGCCACCCGGATCTGTTTTTTCACTGGGCGAATTCATTTTAATATAAGTAGCCCGTTAACTTAAACACAAAAAGTATCAGCTATTTCCCCTAATACTTTTTGGGCTAGGTCGGATGATTAACTTTATTTCTGCTGATTTTTTCCTTTTGGCGGCACCTTTCCTTTATAACTGCGGCTTTGCACTTGTTTAAAAACTTCATTCGAAACCGTAACCGAATAGGTAATGGATGTTAAAATAACTTCTCCGGCATCTAAATCATGAGCCAGGTTTAAAATAAGGTACTTATCCGGATTAAGTTCGTACGTGTCGCCAACTTTATCAAATACCTTAAACTCGTGCTCGCCTTCATCTAAATGTTTGTTGTCGGTGCGGGCTAAACAATCGCCGGTAATGACGAGCGGTGTTTCCAAAGGCTGGATATATTCAAAAGGTTGATAATACCGGCCATCTTTTTTGTGGGTAATATATTCGATCTGGTCCACGTGTATTTCTACGTCCTGCTGCGAGTCTCGTTTGTTTTTTATTTGGTTAATATTTCCAATCAATTTCATGTCCCTTTTCCTTTAAAAGCCTGGTTGCCGGCCAGCTGTTTCGCCCAAATTTAAGCTAAAAAAATGAGGCAGCCTGCGGTTTTGCCCGACGAAGTATATTATCGCTCCAGTCCGGACGGTCAGCCATTGAAGTAGGCGGTATATTTAAGCCATGTGGTTAAATAAAAAGATTTATTCCCGCATCCCGTTAATATCGGAATATTTGTCCCGTTTCTGCGAATACCGTATCATTGCCGGCCAAAGAATCAGACAGGGAA
>JAQBNV010000036.1 GCA_028288395.1 Adhaeribacter sp.
GGAACGAAATGCTTTACGGCGTGGGCCTGACCGTGTACGATTGGATGGCTGGCCGGTACCGGTTTAACAAAACGGGCCTGCTCTCAGGCAAAACAGTCCGTAAATTATTGCCTAATATTCAACCCAGAGGCCTGAAAGGCGGGGTAAGATATTATGATGGCCAGTTTGACGATGCCCGGCTGGCGGTAAACTTAGCCCAAACCTGCGCCGAACAAGGCGGCGTAATTTTAAACTACACCAAAGTGGTAGGCCTGTTAAAAGACGCGGCCGGCCAGGTGAACGGCGTTACCGCCCAGGATCTGGAGTCGGGGGAAATCTACAAACTAAAGGCCAAAACCGTTATCAATGCGACTGGCGTATTTGTAAACGATATTCTGCGAATGAACGCCCCGGCCCAGCAGCCGTTGGTGCGGCCCAGCCAGGGCGTTCACGTGGTGCTGGACCGTTCCTTCCTCCCCGGAGCGGATGCCCTGATGATACCCAAAACGCCCGACGGCCGGGTATTATTTGCGGTGCCCTGGCACGGGCATTTATTAGTAGGCACCACCGATACTCCTCTTAACGAAAGTAGCCTGGAGCCTACCCCCCTGGCTTCTGAAGTAGATTTTATCCTGGAAACGGCCGGTGAATATTTGGTACGTAAACCAACCCGAACGGATGTACGGAGTGTTTTTGCCGGATTACGCCCCCTGGCAGCGCCAACCAAAAATACCAACAGCACGAAAGAAATATCCCGCAGCCATAAATTAATGGTAGCCGATTCCGGGCTTATTACCATTACGGGCGGCAAATGGACCACCTACCGGAAAATGGCCGAAGAAACCGTAGACGAGGCCATTCGGGTTGGTAATTTGCCCAATACCGCCTGCCCCACCGCCGGCCTGAAAATACACGGGTATATTTCGAAAGGCACCCCGGATAATTATTTAAATATTTATGGCAGTGATGCAGCATTAATCCAGGAATTAATAAATTACGATCCTGCCCTGGGCCAGCCTTTACACCCGGGTTTTCCGAATGTGCCGGCCGAGGTAGTTTGGGCGGTGCGCCACGAGATGGCCCGGACCGTGGAAGACGTGCTGGCGCGCCGGTTGCGGATTTTATTTCTGGATGCCCGGGCGGCTATCCAGATGGCGCCCCGCGTGGCAGCGATTATGGCAACGGAATTAAATTATGATGCCGCATGGCAGCAGCAGCAACTGGAAACATTTATTTCTTTGGCAAATAATTACTTACTTCAACCCTATATTCCGATTACCCCATTATCCACCACTTAATAAATAAAAACACGCATATAACTTAAGCAGTATGGCAAAATACATTTTGGCTTTCGACCAGGGCACCACCAGTTCCCGGGCCATCGTTTTTAACCGGCAGGGCGCTATCGTATCAATGGCCCAGAAAGAGTTTACGCAGATTTATCCGCAGCCGGGTTGGGTAGAGCACGATGCGAACGAAATATGGTCCACCCAAATTGGGGTAGCCGCCGAAGCCATCTTAAAAGCCAGTCTGCACGCCAGTGATGTACAGGCCATTGGCATTACCAATCAGCGCGAAACCACAGTGGTTTGGGACCGGCGCACCGGTGAAGCCATCGGCAATGCCATTGTCTGGCAAGACCGCCGCACCGCCGATTACTGCGATCAACTGCGCACCCAGGGCTTTGATACCTTTATCCGGGAAAAGACCGGACTCGTAATTGATGCGTATTTCTCGGCTACCAAAATCAGGTGGATGCTGGAACATGTAGCGGGCGCCCGCGAGAAAGCAGAAGCCGGTCACCTGGCCTTTGGCACCATCGACTCCTGGCTCATCTGGAAAATGACCGATGGCAAAGTACACGTAACCGATGTAACCAATGCTTCGCGCACGTTGCTTTTTAATATTAATACCCTCGCCTGGGATGAAGAACTACTCACCTTATTTGGCGTGCCCGCCAACATGCTGCCCGAGGTAAAATCTTCGAGCGAGATAGTAGGCGAAACTTCGTCTAACCTTTTTGCTACCCGCATTCCCATTGCGGGCATTGCCGGCGACCAGCAGGCGGCTTTATTCGGGCAAATGTGCACCAAACCCGGAATGGTTAAAAACACCTACGGTACCGGTTGCTTCATGCTCATGAATATCGGCGACAAACCTATATTATCGAAAAACCAGTTGGTAACTACTGTAGCCTGGAAAATAAACGGACAGGTGCAATACGCTCTGGAAGGCAGTATTTTTATTGCCGGAGCCGTAGTGCAATGGCTCCGCGATGGATTGGGAGTTATATCGAGTTCGGAGGAAGTAGAAGAACTGGCCCGGAAAGTAGCGACCAGCGATGGCGTTTATATGGTACCGGCCTTTGCCGGCCTGGGCGCTCCTTACTGGGACCAGCACGCCCGCGGCACCATGGTGGGTTTAACCCGGGGTACTACCGCCGCCCATATTGCCCGCGCCTCTTTAGAAAGTATTGCCTACCAGACCATGGAAGTACTTAAAGCCATGGAAGCCGATGCCGGCGTTCAGATTGAGGAACTCCGGGTAGACGGCGGTGCTACCGCCAATAATTTATTAATGCAGTTTCAGGCCGATATATTAACTACCCGGGTGGTGAAACCCGCTATTACCGAAGTTACCGCTATCGGTGCCGCCTACCTGGCCGGACTGGCTACCGGTTTCTGGCAGAGTACCGAAGAAATTCAGGAGCAATGGCAGGTAAGTCAGCAATTTACCCCGGTTAATAATTTTCCGAAAGAAGATTATATTAAAGGCTGGCATAAAGCCGTAAGAGCCACCCGGGCCTGGGCCCGCGACAATGAACCCGAATTGGAATCTTCTGCCACCATCAGCTAATAATATATGTCAGCATTTACAGCCGAATTTTTAGGAACTTTCTTTTTAATATTACTGGGCAATGGGGTGGTGGCCAACGTGGTACTCAAAGGCACCAAAGGCAATAGCGGCGGCTGGATGGTGATTACCACCGGCTGGGCTTTAGCGGTTTTTACCGGGGTCGTAATTGCCGGCCCTTATAGTGGCGCGCACTTAAACCCGGCCGTAACCCTGGGCCTGGCCATCGCCGGCAAATTTGGCTGGGACCAGGTGGGCTTGTTTATCGCGGCCCAAATGGGCGGGGCTATTCTGGGTGCCTTGGTCGTTTGGTTGCTTTACAAGCCCCACTTCGATACCACCGATGATGCTTCGCTGCAGATGGCGGTTTTCTGTACCACGCCGGCCATCCGCCACCCGTATGCCAATTTATTCAGCGAAATGGTAGGTACTTTTGTGCTGATTTTTGCTATTTTTTATGTGACCGCACCCGAAATGGGCGATCAGAAAACCCCGATCGGGATGGGTTCGCTGGGTGCCTTACCAGTAACTTTTATCGTTTGGGCCATTGGCTTGTCTTTGGGCGGCACCACCGGTTATGCCATCAACCCGGCCCGCGATATAGGGCCACGACTCGTGCATACCCTCATTCCTATCAAAAATAAATGCCACAGCGACTGGCAATACGCTTGGGTACCTATTATGGGGCCTGTTATGGGAGCTGCGCTGGCAGCATTGCTGTACATATTTTTAAGCGCTTAACCTACGTTACGCAAGTTCACGTTGCGGCAAGCCAACCCGTAAACGAATGTTTTGCAGTACCTTTATTGGCACCCAAAAGAGAGAAAGGAAGAACTAAATATTCTTTCTCCTCCTCTATGCTTGGCTTATATATGGTATATTCGTTAGTGCTGTTCCGGTTATCGGTTAATTTTGGATGGATAAACGGAGTAAATGTGTAATCCATAAGGCTGATAACCGGAACGAACTCCGTTTAGCCACAAGTTATGCCTAATTGTAAAAATGAAAAATAAGCTAATTAAAATATTAGTATTTATACTTCTATTAATAGGTTTAACATTTTATGGATATAGAAAA
>JAQBNV010000315.1 GCA_028288395.1 Adhaeribacter sp.
AAAAGGCAAAAGCACGTCAGCCGCATTAAATCGGCGGTAAGTAACCTCACTGCTATCCTGAACGATTTTCTGTCGCTCAGCCGCATCGAAGAAGGTAAAATATACAATGTGCCTACTTCTTTTGAGCTGGAGCCGTTTGCCGTTGATATTATCGACGAAATACAGGGATATATTAAAGTAGGGCAGCAAATCCATTATCAGCACCAGGGGCACCCCGACCTGATTATGCTGGATAAACAGTTGCTTAAAAATATTTTGCTTAATTTACTTTCCAACGCCAGCAAATATTCGGGCGAAGGCCGGCATATTTACCTTTCTACCGAAATTTCGGCCGAATATATTATCGTCAAAGTGCAGGACGAAGGCATTGGCATTCCGGCTGCCGACGAGCCGCATTTGTTTACGCCCTTTTTCCGGGCCCAGAATGCCATTAACTACGAAGGAACCGGGCTAGGCCTGAACATCGTTAAAAGATACGTCGATATTATGGATGGCACCCTGCAGTACACGAGTACCCTGAATGTAGGAACCACCTTTACCGTTAAACTGCCAAGAACCACTGGTCTATGAAAAAAATATTGCTGATAGAAGACAACCAGGAAATCCGGGAAAATATTGCCGAAATATTAGCTTTGGCCAACTACGAAATTGTGGAGGCCGAACACGGCAAAGTGGGCGTAGAAATGGCCAAAAGCCAGAAGCCAGACCTGATTATCTGCGACATCATGATGCCGCAACTGGATGGCTACGGGGTGCTGCACCTGTTAAGCAAAAATCCGGATACCTCGGGTATCCCGTTCATTTTCCTGACGGCTAAATCCGAAAAAGACGACTTCCGGAAAGGCATGAACCTAGGCGCCGATGATTACCTGATTAAACCTTTCGATGACCTGGAACTGCTGGATGCCGTAGAAATGCGGCTGAAAAAAAACGAAATATTAAAAGGCGAATTTCAAAAGAACGCCGCCGGCCTGCAGCATTTTATTCAGGAAGCCAAAGGCCTCGAAACCCTGAACCAGCTATTGGCCGATGAGCGGAAAATATCTTTTTATAAGAAAAAACAAGCTTTGTTTTCGGAAGGACAACACCCGCAGGCCGTATATTTTCTGAACAAGGGCAAAATTAAAACCTACAAAACAAACCAGGACGGCCGCGAATACATCACCAACCTGTACAAAGAAGGCGATTTTATCGGCTACCTCGATTTACTCGAAGAAAAAGCCTGCTGCGAATCGGCGGTTGCATTAGAAGACAGTGAGGTGTGCCTTATTTACAAAGAAGAGTTTTTTATGCTGCTGCATAATAACCGCGATGTCGCAAATAAATTTATTCGGATATTATCGGATAACCTGGCCGATAGGGAAGAGCGCCTGTTAAAACTGGCTTATAACTCGGTGCGCAAAAGAGTAGCCGAAGCACTCCTGCTCGTCGAAAAGCAATACCAGCAGGATAAAGGCGGTAGTTTCCAGGTAATTATTTCCCGCGAAGATTTAGCCAATATTGTGGGCGCCTCGAAAGAAACCGTTATCCGCACCCTGTCGGATTTTAAAGACGAGAAGCTGATTGATATAAATGGCGGCAAAATTACCATTACTAACTCCGATAAGCTGGCCCGGATGCGCAACTAGGTTTTCCTGGACGGTGGTTTATTCCGACCGGTAATATTTTCTGGTGGCCTGGCGTGCATGAGATCAAGCACCCGAAAAACTGATCTTAATCATATTTTAGGGCACGAAGTTTTCAGAGCTTTGTATCTGAAATCTGATTAAACATGCCGCACCTGTTCAAAGTCCTTACGCTGTCTTATAAAAATGCACCTATTGCCATCCGGGAATTAGTTTCATTAAACGAGATTACCGGCAAAAACCTGCTGGATAAAATAAAGGAGTTTACTCCCGCCCAGGACGTACTGGTGCTTTCTACCTGCAACCGGACCGAGGTTTACTACGCTTCGGAAAAAGATTTGTCTTCCGAAATAATAAAACTGGTTGCCATCGAGAAAGGGTTTATCGCCACCCAGCAAATTGCGCCTTATTTTCTGCGCATTACAGAGCACCAGGCGGCAGTGCAACACCTGTTTCGGGTAGCCCTGGGGTTGGAGTCGCAGGTGGTAGGTGATTTTCAGATTCTGAACCAGGTAAAAAATGCGTACCAATGGTCGGCCGATGCCGGGATGGCCGGGCCTTTTTTGCACCGGTTGCTCCATACCATCTTTTTTACGAATAAGCGGGTGGTAAACGAAACATCTTTCCGCGACGGCGCAGCCTCGGTTTCTTATGCCACCGTAGAACTGGTAGAGCAGTTAACCAAAAATATTCCGAACCCCCGGGTGCTGATGCTGGGCGTCGGCGACATAGGAGCCAATGTTCTTTTAAACTTCGGTAAAACCAGTATCCGCAATTTGGTAATCGCCAATCGTACGCACCACAAAGCCGTAAGCCTGGCCCAACGGGCAGATGCCCGGGTCGTATATTGGGAAGATGTACCGCAGGAAATGCAGTTAGCCGATGTAATTATTTCGTCGGTACCCGGCGATTGTTTCTTTATCAAAAAAGATGACCTGCACCGGACGGAGTTAACGGCACCGAAATTTTTCCTGGACCTTTCCATGCCGCGCAGCATCGACGATAACCTGGCTTCTTTGCCGGGCGTGGCCGTTTATAACATTGATGCGATTAAAAACCGCGCCACCGAAGCCCTGAATAAGCGGTTAGCCGCCATTCCGCTGGTGGATCAAGTTATTACCGAAGCAGTACTGGAATTAGAAGCCTGGAGCCGCGAGAGCATTATTTCGCCGGCCATTCAGCAGTTTAAAAACCAACTGGAAATCATCCGGCAGCAGGAGGTAAGCCGGGCGCTTAAAAATATAAGCGAAGCCGATAAAGAATTGATCGAAACCATTACCAAAAATATTCTGAATAAAATTGTAAAGCTGCCCGTGCTCGAACTAAAAGCCGCCTGCCTGCGCGGCGAATCAGAAGCCTTGCTCGAAGGATTAAGCGCTTTGTTCAGCCTCGAAAAGCAGGCAGTTTAAATATAACAGCCATTCGGACTGATTGGTTTTTTACGTTGCTGCCGCTCCTTTAAGCAGCAAATTCCGCCTAGGTGCGAATTAAATAATCCTTTTTAGGTCAACCAGTAAAGCGTAATTGCCTGCCTGTCATAAGCCGGCGGTTACGCAAGCAATTCCCTTCCGGCAATATTTTACGAGAAAAAAGCAGTTGCGGCAAACCGCTACAGGATTGTGCTGCTATCCAAAAAAAATCTACCACTACGCCAAAGTTAAACCTGGCCTACCCCAAACAAATAAATATTCCGGAATCCTAAAGTTGTGCTGGTTTATAGGCAAATATGCGCACCATTTTTTCGGCAAATGTTTTAGCAGCGGTAGCGGTGGGGCCGTTATAATGCTCTTCCACGGCTTCGTGAAACAAGTGAATCCACTCCTGTACCTGCGCCTGCTGGGCCGGTAGGAAAGCGTGCAGAATCAGCGGGTGGCCTTTGTAAGCCTGCGATTTTAGAAGCACCGAATTCCAGAATTTATTCATCTGAAAAAGATGCTGAGACCAATCGCGTTGAGAGAGTTTTTCGAACAACGACAGGAGGTAAGGCTGTGAAATTATTTTCTGGTAAAAAGTATCTACTAGTATTTGAATATCCTGCGGTGAGGCAATGTCGTTTTTAGGCTGATGCATTATTTTTAATCTTAAAAATTCGGCAAGTGACCGAAAATATTTATGGTTTTAAATCAGAATAAACCGGCCAGGGTTTAACTCAGCGTCCGGTATATTTTAACTATTACAAATATCCCCTTCCTGCTTCTTAATGGTTATGAGATGAATCAGGCGGATAAATGATATCTATCATTATTAACGCGCCGGGTCCTGATTAATTTTGTAAGAATAAAGAAAAGCAAAATCATGAGGGGAGTTGCCCAGACCCTGGTACCGGAAAAAGAATATTGCTACCACTGCGGAGACACATGTGCTGCAACGCCTATCTACACCGAAGAAAAAGCATTCTGCTGCACCGGTTGCAAAGCCGTTTACGAATTATTATACGCCAATAACCTGTGTACGTATTACAGCCTGGAGGCCGATGCGCCAGCCAAGCCGGGCGTGGCGGTAAAGGAAGCAGAAGTAACGATCGGCCAGTTTACTTACCTGGACGAAGCGCCGGTTTTAAACCAGTTGTTAAATTTCCAGAGCGCTGATCTGCACAAAGTGCTTTTCCGGGTGCCGGCGATGCATTGTAGTTCGTGTATCTGGCTTCTCGAAAACCTGCAGAAACTCGATAATGGCATAATTGAGTCGCGGGTAAATTTCCCGCGTAAGGAAGTTACCATTGCTTATAATCCGCAGCAAACCAAGTTGAGCAACGTGGTTACCCTGCTGCACAAAATAGGTTATAGCCCTACCTTAAACCTGGATAATTTATCGGAAAAAAAGCAAACCCAGAACAAAAGCATATATTTAAAACTGGGACTGGCAGCTTTTTCTTTCAGCAACATTATGTTGTTTAGTTTTCCGGAATATTTTGCCTTTACCGACGAGATAAAACTTGAATTTGGTTCTTTCTTTGGCTACCTGAGTATTGTGCTGGCCTTGCCGGTGCTGCTGTACAGCGCCCGCGGCTTTTTCGAATCGGCCTGGGCTTCGTTGCGGCAGCGCCACATCAACCTCGAT
>JAQBNV010000065.1 GCA_028288395.1 Adhaeribacter sp.
TCGGCGTACGATATATCAAATCTAAGAATCAGGTTTTGCAGCAACCTTTTATGGTGCGAAACTATTATGATGTAGGCAACAATCTTATATTACTACATAAAGGCATGATCGCTTTCGGCGATGAGCAACATCTTGTGGAAGAAGGTGAAATGCTCTTTATACCGGGCGGTCGCAGCACCAAAGTTTATTACGGTGAAATGGAGAGTAGAACCATTTCGAACGATGACCTGATTAGCAACCGGGATAAGTTCTTTAAAGGGAATTCAGAATTAGACTTAATCGGCGATGCCGAAGACAGCCATAGCTTTGTAAGCTTTGAAGCCAAAGTGTTTGACTCGGTAAATTTCTTTGCCTCGTTGGATGTACCGGCCTTTTTAATATCCGGTAATTCCAAACTGGCTAACCTGGTTATCAAGGTTATAGAGGAGAGCATGCAGGATTTACCCGGTAAAGAACGCCTGATAAATATTTACACCGAAAATATTGTAGTTGAGATTGTGCGCTACATCTTACGGAACAAAATGTTTGTGGAGCAATTGGCCACCAACAGCACTTATTTCAAAGATCCTCGCCTGATTGATCTATTTAATTATATTAAAGAGAATATTGGCGGAGATTTATCTAATAAAGTATTATCTAATGTGGCTAACGTATCGGAAGATTACGTTGGGCAATATTTTAAAATGCTTACCGGTATCAATCCCCAGGATTATATCGAATACCAACGGATGGAACGCGCCGTGTTCCTGTTACGGACTACCAAAAAGAGCATCCGGGAAATTGGCAAAGAAGTGGGCTACAAAGACACCGCCTATTTTTGTCGCCGGTTTAAGATGATGTTTGGTATTCCGGCTGGTAAAATGAGACGCCGCGAATCAGCGATGAATGAATAAGTAAAACAGTAACTTTCAGGAAAACCCCGGCCACCAGGTCGGGGTTTTTTTTATTTTTATTAACCTGAAAAATATTTTTTAGGATATTTTAAGTGTGAATAAATATAATAAAATAAAGAATATTAAAATTGTATATTTTGTATTATATCCCCAAAGGAAGATTTTTCAGGAGTGAGTAGGAGATATTAAATATATATATAATTTAATATTTAATTAAACGTCGGGTCAAAGGAATGCTAAACCGTTACTTCCTGATTGTGTTTCCGTACCACCTGCGCTACCTCTTGGATAAAATCCGGGTCTTTTTCGATATGGTTTCCGACCACAATTATATCGGCGCCAGCCGATAAAGCACTGCTGGCTTTGTGCGCGGTGTTAATGCCACCGCCTACAATCAAAGGGACTGCAATAGTTTTCCGCACGGTTTCGATCATAGCGGGAGTAACGGGCACCCGGGCACCGCTTCCGGCATCGAGGTAAATGACGTGCAGACCTAATAATTCGCCGGCCAAAGCCGTGCTGGCAGCAATATTTGGTTTGTCGTGGGGCACGGGTGTGGTGCCGCTCATGTAAGAAGCTGTTGTTTGTCGGCCCGAATCTACCAGGATATAACCCGTAGGGATAATCTGGAGCTGGCTGGCTTTGAGCAAGGGGGCTGCTATAACATGCTGGCCAATCAAAAAATCCGGATTACGACCCGAAATAAGGGAAAGAAGCAATATTCCATCGGCTTCCGCATCAATGTGCAGACTGCTGCTGGGAAATAAAATTACCGGGATTGTCGAGTGTTGTTTTACGAGCCGGATTATGGAACGCTGGTTGCTGGTGGTAACCAGGCTGCCGCCCACCAATATATAATCTACGGTGTGGGCGTTGCACCGCTGAATAATATCCAGACAACCTCTTTCGTCGAGGTTGTCTGGATCAAGCAGGACAGCAAAAGATTTTCGTCCGGTTGTATTTTTTTTAAGTTGCTTCAGGTCTAAAAGGCTAAACGGCATCCTCTTCGTGGTAGGAAAAATCAATATCTTTGGTTTCGGGTTCATTCGAAACCGCAATATCGCTATTTTTAGACACTTGCAGGAATTCTTCGGCTTTTTTGCTCAGATAAACCAATAAAAAGGCGGTTAGCTGTTGCGATAAAGCTTTGGCTATATCCGACTGAAAGAACGCATTGGCAATATTTCCAATAACCGAAGGCTCCTCCGGCGTGGGTGCCGTATACCCTTTGGCATAAGCACCGGTGGTTTGTGTATGGCCTGGTTCCTGGTGCAGGGCGCTGGCATAATCCAGGCTGCCGTCAGGGTGTACCACGTCATCAGCGGACCGGTAAGCCTGAGAACTCAGTAATAAAGGTGCCTGGCGGCCTTTCTGGCGTTTACCTACTTTTTTTTTACTGCTAAACATCGTACTTACCAGCCACATACCCGCCAGCGCAGTGCCAGCAATCAATAGGGTCTTGCCAATTTTTTGCGATTGCTGTTTCAGGTCTGTTACATCACTTAATAAAGCATTCTTATATTCCTGTTTTTGTCTTTCCAAAAACTCTCTTTGGTCTTCAAACAGTGGATTGTTTAGTTCGCTCATAATGGCTCGTTTCGTTTATCGTGTTTATATATGGTATTATCAAAGGTTTTGTCGGCAACGCCCTGAAATATTTTTTTATCTACCCCCATGATCAGAATCACAAATAAAATAAGGTAAAATAAAGTTAAAATCCCAAAGCCCCAGAAACTGCTGTCGAGTAAATGGTTGAGTAACAGGCCCAGAAAAATATTAAAGAATATAAGGGTCATAAAAGCAGCAAAGCCCAGTAAAATGGCGTGTAACAGACCAATAAAACCGCTTTTCATCTTCATCTGAACCTCCAGCTTTATCAGATCGATGCGGGCGTCAATATATCCCATCAGGTTGCCAATCATGCTGTCCGCCCGCGAGTTTTTTTCTTCATTCATCATAATTTTATTTTCGTTTTAATTAAATTCGGGAACATTATATCCTGTTTTACCGGTTCCTAGGTAAACAAGTTCATGAGTTTGTAGATATATAAGATAAATACTATAATATTTAGAAATTGTATTACGAAAAACAAAGCAGATTGTCTGTAATTTTACGTAATTAATAAATAGCGCTTTTACCGGGGGATATTTCTTTGCATTTAAATTACTATAATATACTGGGTGTTTCGGCCTCTGCTACTATACGCGAGATTAAGCTGGCGTATAAAAAACTGGCTATTCAGTATCATCCGGATAAGCACCAGGGTAACACTTTTTACGAAGAAAAGTTTAAGCAGGTAAACGAGGCGTACCAGGTGCTGTCAAATCCGCACAAACGAACGGCCTACGATCTGAAACTGCAATATTTGCTGCAAATGCAGATACGGCACCAGGTAGGGCAGCAGCCACATTACCGGTACCAGGGGCCGGTGCGGCGGCCTTCGTCGGTGTCAGAACGGCACTATCGGCCCATTCCTAAATCTGGGTTTATCCGGAAAGATTATTACATTGTGGCGGCTATTTTCACCGGTATTATTATTTTCAGCTTACTCCTGAAATTAGTAATGGACCACGTTACGGCCGTAGATAGATATAACGAAGCGCTGACCTATATAAAACAGGAGAAATGGAGTACCGCCCACAGCTTTTTATCAGAGGCAATATATTTTAAACCGACCTACGCAGCCGCTTATATGAAGCGGGCCTACATAGAGATGGAGGTAAGGGAGGATTACCAGGCCGCCTTGGCTGATTTAGATGCTTCCATTACCAATGCTGAAGCCAAGACCGCCCAGATGTACTATCTGCGAAGTAAATGCCACCAAGCTTTGGAAAATAACATGGGGGCAGAAGCAGATTTAACCAATGCCATAGGACTGGATAGGAACTTTGCCCTGGCTTATTACGACCGGGGCTTGTTAAGAGCCGGAAAACTGAATAAATTTACGGAAGCCATTAAGGATTTTACCCAATACCTAAATACAGACTTTCCGGATGCCGCTATGCGGAAAAACGCATTTTACTACCGGGGTTTTTGTAATTACCTGACCCAGCAAAATACGGCCGCCTTACAGGATTACCGGCAAGTACTAAAGCAGGATAGCAAAAATGCCCGTGTTTTTTTTCTGATTGGGAAAGCCCAGGTAGAATTGGATAGTACGGCGGCGGCCTGCCGAAACTTCGACCAGGCTTTTGACCTGGGTTATTTAGCTGCCCACGGCGATATAGAGCGGTATTGCACCGATCCGCCAACGGGCAATATTACAAAACTGCGATAAATAGTTTGGTTTTCCCGGCTTTTACCCTGTATATTATAGGAGATGTTAATTTTAACGAATTTGCATGTCGGTGAAATAAAAGGTGCCTTTTTCTAATATTTAACTTTTATTATATAGGGGGGCTTTAGTATATTTATCGTTTTAATAAAAAGCAACCTAACGAGCCAAAACCAGCATAATGACAAATAAGCGAGTAGTAGTAAATCGGGGGCGGGCTTTGTACGAAACAAATGTAAATATTGCCACTCCCGGTTCCTGGCCTACGCCCGATAAAGAGGAGCAACCCGAACTGCCGCAACGGGTAATAACAAACGAATCAGCCACCGCTCTGATTTCTAATACCATTCCAAATAATATTATCCTAAATAATGCCGAAGCGAACAATGCTGCCCAGACAGGCAAAACCTTTCCGGCTATTTTAAAAGTAAGACAACCGGAACCCGCACCCACGGCCCCCGGAAAACCCTTTACGCCGCCCACGCCCCAAACCACCGGAATCAACACCCCCGAAATTGCCGAATGGACCCGTACCGCGGGGCCGGACGAGTCGATTGTGCTGACGGGAATAAATTTTACCAAAGCTACCCGGTTTGTGGTTTACGCCTCCGACGGGATAAAGGAAGCTGTTATCCAACGTCTATTTCCGGACCGGGCTATTATTACCCTTCCTAAAGATTTGCCAAAATGGTCGATGTACCTGGTGTGGCCGGTTAATGCGGCTGGTTACGGTTATCCGGTGGCTATAAACAAAACAGAAGCCTGGTGGGTAGGTCCTGATAAAGCCAGCCGCGGCCAAACGATATCGGTGTACGGGAACAATTTAGCCCAGAACAACGGGCGGGGAGCTCTTGCTTCCTATGTCTATCTCACTTCAGCGGCCGGCAAAGGGCACTGGGCCACGGTTAAAGAGGTAAATCCTTACAAAGTAGATTTTATAATACCGGCCGTTTTAAGCAACGGCGAATACGAAGTATGGGTCTTTAACGGGCAAGGTGGTAATTCTGGCTGGTCGGCGCCGGTGGCACTTACCGTGGCCGATGGGGTAAAGTTTACGGGTAAGGAATTTAACGTACAGGATTATGGCGCTTTGCCCGGTGCCTCCCCCGAAAGTAATACCGCCGCTATCCGGAAAGCAATTGCTGCTGCCCAAAGCGCCGTGGGAGCCACTGTGGTTTTCCCGGCCGGCACGTATGCCATAAGCGACTATTTGCCAGCCACCACTCATACCAGGTGGCGCGGCGCCGGTCCGAATAAAACATTTATTAAATGTGCGGCCAGCTTTTCTAAATCGGCGCAAGGGTTACTATCGGGTGCTGTAAAAAACTTCCAGGTGAGTAACCTCACCTTCGATACAAACAAAAATTTTAGGGGAGCTATGGATAAACCGGTTTTTATGCGGCATAGCACCGATGTAAAATTTGATAATGTGCGCTTTTCTTGCCAAGGGTATGACCTGATGGATTTGCACAGTTGCCGCTATATTTTCTTTAATAAATGTGTGTTTATTGGCAAAGCCTCGTTTCTGGGCAACGGGTCGCAGTTATTTTTTGAAAGCAACGACTTCCGGTTAACGAACGATACCGATATGGCTTTGCATACCTGGGGCGGCGTGGGCATTAGTTTAACCCGCAATACCTGCCGGGATTTAGATAATCGGGATTTAGATAATGGGGCTGGTTGGGGTAAAGGACGTTTTTTCACGGGGAACGGCATTTGGGGAAGTTGCCGAAATACCTACCTGGGCCACAATACTACCACCGACTTAACAGTAAGGCCGCAGCATAACCCCATTCGCCACGGCGAAGATCCGGACCAAAACTCTGGCGAGCAATTTCTGTGGGAAGGCGGGGAAGGTAAATGGGCGGGGTATGCCAAAGCCGCGACAGAAGATACGGTTACGATTGCAAATTATAAAAATAAAACCCCAGACGCCCAGTACGCCAT
>JAQBNV010000069.1 GCA_028288395.1 Adhaeribacter sp.
GTATCTTCGCTCCGCGATTTCTGGATGGCCTATTACAACCTGCGCACCCTTACTTTATACGATTTCCAAAATAATAAACCCCTGACGATAGAACCATGAATAATTTCAGCCTAAACCCGCTGGGTGCTACAACCGCTTTGGTAGCAGATGCGCCCCACGCCCCTGATTACGTGATAAAATTAACCGATATCGAAAAGGTTTACCAGACCAAAACCATCGAAACGGTAGCCCTGCATAACATAAATATTGCCATCCGGAAAGGCGAGTTTGTGTCGATTATGGGGCCATCTGGTTGCGGCAAAAGTACGCTTCTGAATATTATGGGCCTGCTAGACGAACCCAACAGCGGCACCGTAGAGATTGATGGTGCCCCGGTTAAATCTTATTCCGATAAAACCCTGGCCCGGCTGCGCAATCAAAAAATTGGTTTTGTTTTCCAGAGCTACCACCTCATCAACGATTTATCGGTGACCGACAACGTAGAACTGCCTTTGCTTTACCGAAATATTTCGGGGAGTGAGCGGCGCAAGCGGGCGTTGGCGGCCCTCGAAAAAGTTGGCTTAAGCGCCCGGAGTCGGCATTATCCCAATCAGCTTTCCGGCGGGCAGCGGCAACGGGTGGCCATCGCGCGGGCTCTGGCCGGTCAGCCCGAAATAATATTGGCCGATGAGCCCACCGGTAACCTCGACAGTGTAATGGGCAACGAAATAATGGATATCCTGCTGCGGCTGAACACCGAAGAGCAAACCACCATTGTAATGGTAACCCATGACGAGCTGATGGCCAAGAAAACTGAACGTCTCATCCGTCTCTTCGACGGCAGCCAGGTTTCTTAACCGTTATTCGTTAATCGTTGTTCGAGTTTTACAAGTTGGATTGCCCGATAAGACTCACTTAGCAATCAAAAATAAAAACATGTTAAAAAACTATATAAAAATAGCCTGGAAAGTATTGCTGCGGCGGAAGTTTTTTACTTTCATCAGCCTGTTCGGGATTAGCTTTACGCTTATGATCCTGATGGTGGCTACCGCCATGATAGATCACGTAACCGGCCCGGCTACGCCGGAAACGCGCATGAACCGCATGCTCTTTGTAAACTTCATCCAAATGGTAAATACAAAGGATGTCGGCATTATGAAAACATTGCCTAGTTATTATTACATAAATCATTATGTAAAATCGATGCAAACGCCGGAGAAAGTAGCTATTAGTAGTATGCCGAAAGGTGTAAACACCTACGTCAACAACAAGCGTCTTTCCCTTAATCTAAAATATACCGATGCTGATTTTTGGGAAGTCCTCGAATTTAAGTTCCTGTCCGGTAAGCCTTTTAATCAGCAAGATTTAAAGCAGGCCAATCATGTGGCGGTTATTAGCGCCCATACCCGCGACCAGTATTTTGGAACAGCTGCCGATGCTGTTGGTAAAACTATAATAGTAGATGGTGAACGCTACCGGGTAGCAGGCGTGGTAGAAAATGTACCTTTTACCCGTTTAAACTCATTTTCCGACGTATGGGTACCGCTTTCTTTAGCCAATATTAATAAAGGTGATACGGGTTTAGGCGGCGAATACATGAGTATTATCCTGGCCAAATCAGCGGCTGATATTCCGAAAATTAAAGCTGAATATCAACAAATAGTAAAAAAGGTGAAAATACCTGACCCTGATAATTGGGATAAGTTTTACTCTTTTGCCGATAGTGTTTTGGAAGTTTTAACCCGGCAAATATTAGGTAATGCCAATAATTCGGGGTTAACAAAATTTTATAGTGTGCTGTTTCTGGTTACCTTTTTGTTTATGCTGATGCCTACCATTAACTTAGTAAATATAAACATAAGCCGCATTATGGAACGCTCTTCCGAAATTGGTGTCCGCAAAGCATTTGGGGCATCATCCCGTACTTTAATTGGGCAGTTCCTGGTCGAAAATATATTTCTAACCTTATTAGGCGGAGTCCTAGGCTTTATCTTTTCCGAAATAATGCTCCGGCTAATCAGCAACAGCGGCATTTTGCCTTACGCCCAACTGAACCTTAACTGGCGGGTATTTGGGATTGGCATTGGGTTGAGTTTAATATTCGGGTTATTATCCGGGGTTTATCCGGCTTTTAAAATGTCGAAATTACAAGCGGTAGAAGCATTAAAAGGAGGAACAATATGATACGCCAGTTATTTACTTTAATCTGGAACCGGAAGAAAAGCAACTTCCTGATGATAACCGAAATTTTCTTTTCCTTTATTGTATTATTTGGAGTGCTGAGTTTGGCTTTTTACTACCTGAATAATTACCAAAAACCGCTGGGGTATAAGTATGATAAAGTTTGGGTCATGAACATGCGTTGGAATCAGGAAAAGTCGGAAGAAATTAAAACCATTCAGCGGCGCTTAAAGCAGCAATTGAATTCGAACCCGGAGGTAGAAAGCATCACCTTAATGAGTAGCAATATTCCCTATACGGCCAATATGATGGGCACCGGCTTTGATTACAACAACCGCACGGTGCAAACAAATGTCTTTGATATTGATAAGGATTTTGCCCGCGTAATGCAGTTAAAACTAACTGATGGCCGCTGGTTCAACGACCAGGATTTAAATTCTAAATACACCACTATTGTAATAGACCAAGCCATGCGCGCAGAAGTATTTAAAAACGAACAGGTAATAGGTAAAATTATACCTGGTAAGAGCGGTGAAGACACAGGAATTAAAATTGTAGGTGTAATAGAAGCCTTCCGGCAGAATGGTGAATATTCGGCAACAGCACCCGGATTTTTTAAGTTGCGGGATGTAGAAATGGATTCTGTCCACATGAAAGGAAGTCTTAGTGCCATGCTTATCCGGATAAAACCCGGCGTTGCCAGCGGTTTCGAAGAAAAGCTCATGAAGCAAGCTTCCCGCATCGCCCAAGGCTGGACTCTGGAAATAAAAACAATGCCGGAAATGCGAACCTCATATAACAAAGTTGCTTTAATTCCACTCATTATTTTCTCTATTGTGTGTGGCTTTTTAATTATAAATGTTGCGCTGGGCTTATTTGGGGTGTTGTGGTATAATATTAGCCGCCGCATCTCCGAAATTGGTTTACGCCGGGCCATTGGGGCCGCTTCGGGCCAGATATACCGGCAGTTTATTGGCGAGGTACTGGTCCTGGCAACTTTTGGCTTGTTAATCGGCCTTGTGGTAGCGCTGCAGTTTCCGTTATTACAGGTGTTTGGCGTACAAACCGGGGTGTATGTAGCTGCTATGGTGGGCGCGGTAATTATTATTTACCTATTGGCAGCCGCCTGTGCTGCCTACCCCAGCCGTCAGGCCGCCATTATTCCGCCCGCCACCGCGCTGCACGAGGAATAGGGGTAATTGATGAATGGTTGAATGGCTGAATTGTTATTGTTGGTGTGAGTTTTACCACCCCCGGCCCCGCCTAAAATAGGCGGGGAGCGTCGACAACGCCTTTTATACGGTCTGATGCTAGTGGAAGAAGCTCCGCCGAATATTGAATATTTGCCTGGAATTTATTTACCAGATAGTTATTTATATAGGTTTATAACCAGGTAAATGGAAGCATAGCAGTAGCTACGGGCAAACTACGGCAGTTTGGGTAGCGAGGCCTTTTGGAAGATTCTCTTCTGGGATTCCGGTGCGCAGCATTCCGACGAAAGGAGGAAAGGAAGACATAACAGCCCAATTGCCCAAACGGGGCCCGCCGGCCGGGAGGCAACTTAGGAAGATGCTGCCAGTTAGCACGCAAACATTGAAAGATGCAATCTTTCAAACGATAACCCTAAGAACCAGAAATAAATATCAAATTATTAAAGCCACCTATTCCCTATAAGAAATTTCGAAAGAAATAAAATCCTTTAATAAGCCGTACTTTTATAATTCCCAGAACCGGAATTATGCCCCAAATTCATATATTTAACAAGTATCCCATTCCAACATGATTCTCATTATCGACGATGATATTGCCGTACGGACTTCGCTCAGTTTGTTGCTAAAACAAGCCGGCTACAAAACCACGAGTGTTGGCAACGCCCGCGAAGCCCTGAAAACGATGCGGGAGCAGGCGCACTTGCTGGAGGTGGTACTCATGGATATGAACTTTTCGCTGGATACGTCGGGGCAGGATGGGCTGGATTTATTACCGCAATTAAAAAAGCTCGTGCCGCAGGTGCCCATTATTCTTATTACCGGTTGGGGCACCATCGCACTGGCGGTAGAAGGCATTAAAGCCGGCGCTTTCGATTTTATCACCAAACCCTGGAGCAATGAATATTTGCTGCAGCAAATTGAAACGGCGCGGCAACTGGGTAATTCCGCGTCAATGCTGGATGCTGGCAGCCTCAGCCGGAAACAACTCGATAAAGAATATAATTTCAGTAAGATAGTGGGGGAGGATTCTGCTTTCCTGGCGATATTGCGCAACATTGGGCAGATTAGCGCCACCGATGCCTCTGTGCTGATTGAAGGCGAAAGCGGTACCGGGAAAGAGCTGATTGCCGAAGCCATCCACCTGAACAGCCTGCGTAAAAACCAGCCCTTTGTAAAAGTTAATTTGGGCGGTATTTCCCAAAGTTTATTCGAGAGCGAAATGTTCGGCCACAAACGCGGGGCTTTTACCGATGCCAAAGGCGACCGGGTGGGGCGCTTTGAAATGGCCAACAAGGGCAGCATTTTCTTAGATGAAATTGGCGAGCTGGACCTAAGCAGCCAGGTGAAAATGCTGCGGGTATTGCAGGATCGGACCTACGAGGTACTCGGCGACAGCCGGCCGCGCAAACTCGATATCCGGGTAATCAGCGCCACCAACCGCAGCCTCGAAGACATGGTAGAAGGCAGTCGTTTCCGCGAAGATTTGTTTTACCGCATTAACCTGATAACCATTAAATTACCGGCTTTGCGGGAGCGCCCCGGCGATATTCCGCTGCTGGTGAATTATTTTATTTCTAATTTAAAGCAAACGTATAATCGGCAGGAATTAACCGTGTCGGCTAAAGCCCTGAACTGGCTAAAGCAACTGCCGCTGCCGGGCAATATTCGGGAACTGAAAAACGTGGTGGAACGGACGGTGCTTATTTCGGGCAAAAACCTGCTGGAGCCCGAAGATTTTCAGGCGTACCTGCAGCAGGCACCCAAAAAAGCCGACAAAAAAAGTATGCCGGCCGTGGGTTCCATGACCCTGGAGGAAATGGAAGCTGCCATGATCCGGAAATCGATGGCGTTCTACGACCACAACGTGAGCAAAGTGGCCAAAGCCCTGGGGGTGAGCCGCGGCGCTTTGTACCGCCGGCTCGATAAGTTTAATATTCCTTATGACGCTGCGGACTAAATTTATTTCTTTTGCGGTGGTGGTACATGCTACGCTGCTGATTCTTACCTGGCATTTCCTGTTTACGAATAAATATTTATTCCTCGCCGCCGAAGCCCTGATCGTGGTGTCACTTATTTTTACGTTTCAGATTTACCGCGCTTTTGTGCGCCCCCTGAACCTGATAGCCGCGGGTATCGAATCGATTAAGGAAAAGGATTTTACGGTTAAATTCCTGAAAACGGGTGAGACCGAGGTAGACCAGCTCATAGACGTGTATAACCTGATGATGGAGCAACTACGGCAGGAGCGGGTAAGCCAGAACGAAAAGCAATATTTGCTCGAGCGTTTAATTCAGGCTTCCCCATCCGGCATTATTATGCTCGATTACGATGGGTATATTCAGCAGGTAAACCCGGCCGCGAAAGCCTGGTTGCAGGTGCCCATGCCGGCGCTGCTGGGTAAAAAGCTGGAAGATTTGCCCGGTCAATGGCGAACCGAATTAAGTACCCTGGAAGAAGGGCAATCCCGTATTTTTCACATCAACGGCATCCGCACGTACCGCGGCCATAAATCCTATTTTATTGATAAGGGCTTCCCGCGTTATTTTATTTTGCTCGAGGAACTCACGGCCGATATTATCAAAAAAGAAAAATATGCCTACGAGAAAATAATCCGGATGATGTCGCATGAGGTGAATAATTCCATCGGCGCCATCAATTCTATCCTGCATTCGATTAAAGGGTACGCGCCCCAGTTGCAGGAAGACCTGCAAACGGATTATGAAGAAGCCCTGAAGGTTTCGATAGAACGAAATAAAAACCTAGCGTCTTTTATGGCTAATTTTGCCACAATGGTGCGGTTGCCGGCTCCCAGTCGCCAGCCCTGCGATTTGCACCAACTACTGCAAGGCGTTTACCGCCTGATGCAGCCCCAGTTGGCCCAGCGTAATATTTGCCTGGAATGGGGTTTGGCGCCCACGCCGCTAATAATAGAAGCGGATGTACAGCAACTGGAACAAGTGCTCATTAATATTGTAAAAAATGCCCTGGAAGCTGTAGATGCTGAAGGCTTTATCCAAATAAAAACCCAACTGCAACCGCCTTGCCTGGTTATAGCAGATAACGGGGAAGGCATACCGGAAGCCGTGCGCCAGCAATTATTTACACCTTTCTTTAGTACCAAAAAAAACGGACAGGGCATCGGCCTCACCATGATCCGCGATATCCTCCTGAAACACAACTTCCCCTTTTCCCTCGAAACCGACGGAGCGGGCATTACAGCTTTTACCATTCATTTTAATGCGGTCCCGTAAAATAAATAATAACTTTCTAAAAATTACCTTACAAAATGGTGGCAATGTTGTTTACTTGCAAATGAATCAATTTAAATTCATGTTGCCGGAATAAAGAATATATCTTAATTTTAGAGGTTCTGTAGCGACAATTACCGCATAACAAAAAATGTTTGCCAGAAAGTAATAAATGGTAATTGGTAGTTACAATAATTTGCAGTTTTTTGCGATTATTATTTAATGGTAGCGCCGGTAAGGGTTTAACTTTTTACTATTGGAAATAACCTAAATAAGGATATACCCGGATAACTTTGCCGGAGGTGCTAATCTGTTCATTTAAATTAAATTAATATCTGATTATCAAATTCTACCCCGTGCACAGTATTAGAAATTACTTTATCTTACTGCTGGTGTTTCTGTGCAGTTCGTCTTTGTTAACGGCCCAATGTTTAGACCCGGTTCCTGTTTTTCAGTTCAGTCCAAATAATGCTTGTTCTGGTAGTGCCGTAACTTTTGAAGTTATCAATCTCAGCGCTGCCAACGATGAAAATTATATCTGGGCCTTTGGGGATGGAACTACAACCCCCGATACAAAATTAACCGCTAACGGGAGCAAAGTAACCTATACCTATACGCATACCGGCCCGGGTTTGGGTACTTTTACGGTAAGTGTGCGGCGGGTCAAAGGTTTTTGTGTGTATGATTCTGCTCCCCAAACAGTAACTGTTAAACCCCAGGTAGTATTTTTGCCCCCAACCGTTAGTAATAGTGTAAGCACCGGAGGTAATGTTTGTGTGCCTGATTCCACGCAAAATATTAGCGTAACCGCAACCTTAACCAACCCCAATACTACCGCTACGGGTATTACCGGTTACCAGGTCGATTGGGGTAACGGCCAGGTAAACAATTATTCCTTAGCGGAGTTTACCGGCTCCAATACGCTTACCAGTCCTGTTGCTTATACCCAGGAAGGTGCTTTTCCGATTACCGTTACGGCTCTTAGCAGCGATCCTAACGTTTGCCCGGCCAAAGTTGTAATTCCTTTTAATGTAGGTCGCGATCCCAAAGCAGTTTTTAGTGTAGAGAAAAAAGTACGAATGACTCCGCCGTTTCCTGCCCCTTTATGCGGCGTACCAGTAAAAGTTACCCTGAAAAACGAATCGACGGGTGGCGGTTTAACTTATAAATGGGAAGTAACCAATTCGCAGCCGGGTGGGTCTACGAATTTTAGTTTTATCGAAGGCACTACTGATACTACCAAAAACCCAATCCTGCAATTCAACGAAAA
>JAQBNV010000077.1 GCA_028288395.1 Adhaeribacter sp.
CTACGTCCACTTTGCCGGTCATACACGCCTAGTCCACCGCAGTATTTACCGTGCCCGCACTTGGCGCAGGTATAACCATTCCCCCATTTTAATGTGGCCAGATAAGCTTTGCATTTATCCTCGTCCGTAAACCGGGTCTGAAACGCAAATTAGGAGAGACTCTTGTATCTTTTCTCCATATAATAGCCTTTATACTACTCAATTTAAGCATTTATGAACCATTAAACAAGTGCCTAATTGAATACTTATATTATGCAGCAGGTAGATCGTTAGAATTCTTTGAATAAATGCAGCGTTTAAAAACCAGGGAATAGTTACCATCAAGGTAAAAATAACCAGGAACGGAAGCAACAGCATTCGGTATTTAATCCCTCTTTTCCGGTATTTAACATCATGTTATCACCCTTTGGTAAACAAAATCCTAAATACCATCCGCTTTAATCCACCTTTGTTGCACTACTTATTTATAACCTGAACTTATTTAAAACACTATGAAAAAGTTATTTCTACTCCTGCTTCTCTTTTTTCCGCTGGTGCTGTATGCCCAGCAGCGGTTTACCATTAGTGGCATTATTAAAGATGGTAAAAATGGCGAAGACCTGATTGGTGCAACCGTTGGCATTCAAAATGGCACTACCGGTACTGCTGCGAATACCTACGGCTTTTACTCCCTCACATTACCAGCCGGGCAGTACACGCTGGTTTACTCTTATGTGGGTTATGCGAACATTGCCCGGCAAATTAACCTGGACAAGAACCTAAATCTGAACCTGGAGCTGACGCCAAATAATGCTACCCTGCAGGAAGTAGTTATCATGAGCAGAAAAGTAGACGCCCATATCCAACAAAACAGAATGAGCACCGATGTGCTACCCATGGAAATCATCAAAACCTTGCCGGCTTTTATGGGCGAAGTAGACGTGCTGAAAACCCTCCAGATGCTGCCGGGGGTGGTATCGGGGGGCGAAGGTACTTCCGGTTTCTATGTGCGGGGTGGCAGCATCGACCAGAACCTGATTCTATTGGACGAAGCCCCGGTTTACAATGCCTCGCACCTGTTGGGTTTCTTCTCGGTTTTTAATGCCGATGCTATTAAAGATGTGGAAATATACAAAGGCGGCATCCCGGCCGAATATGGCGGACGTTTGTCATCTTTGGTGGATATCCGGATGAAAGATGGTAACAGCAAAAGGTTTGGTGTTTCCGGTGGCATTGGTAGTATTGCTAGCCGCTTAACCCTGGAGGGCCCGATTGTGAAAGACAAAAGCTCTTTTATTATATCGGGCCGCCGCACGTATGCCGATGTGTTTTTGAAATTAAGTCCGAACGAAAACATCAGCAAAAACAAGCTTTATTTCTACGACCTGAACACCAAATTAAACTACAAGCTCAGCCCGAAAGACCGCTTGTTTATTTCGGGTTATTTTGGTCAGGACGTGTTTCAGTTTAAAGAAATTATTCGCATGGACTGGGGCAATGCCACCGCTACGGCCCGCTGGAATCACCTGTTCACCGAGAAACTGTTCTCTAACTTCACCGCCATTTACAGCAACTTCAATTACGAAATAGGTATGCCCAGCGGCAACACCGCTTTCAGCTGGAAATCTAATATTGAAGATGTGAGCCTGAAAGCTGATTTTTCTTACTTCCCGAACAACCGCAATACTATCAAATTCGGGGTCAGCTCTATTTACCACACTTTTAAACCTGGCGTGATAAAGCCGCAATCAGATGAATCGATAATACGGGATTTAATTCTCGATAAAAAATACGCGCTGGAGAATGCGCTTTACCTGAGCAACGAACAGGAAATATCGCCCCGCTTTTCTTTAACCTACGGCTTACGGTACTCTTTCTTCCAGAACCTGGGCGGCCGCGTACAAAACTATGATGCTGCCGGCCAGCAAACCACTGTAGATGAATACGACCGTTCGCATATTTACAAAACGCAGGGTGGTTTAGAGCCCCGTTTAGCGGCCAGATTTGTGTTAAACGAAAACAGTTCGGTAAAAGCTTCTTACAACCGCACCATGCAGTACCTGCAGCTAGCTTCTAATGCTACTTCTACTACGCCATTCGATATTTATGTGCCAGCCGGCAAATATATTAAGCCGCAATCGGCCAACCAGGTCGCGCTGGGTTATTTCCGCAACTTCCGCCAGAATAGCCTGGAGGCTTCCGCTGAAGTTTATTACAAGGATATGCAAAATCAGATTGACTTCCGCGACAACGCCGAACTGCTGCTTAATAATAACATCGAAGCCGAAATACTCACCGGTACCGGGAAAGCTTACGGCCTGGAACTGATGGTAAAAAAGCAAACCGGGAAATTAACCGGGTGGGCCAGCTACACCTTGTCGCATACCGAGCGCACCATCAAGGGCATTAACAACGATAAAGCTTACTCGGTGCGGCAGGATAAACCGCATAACCTGGCAGTAGTAATGTCTTACCGGTTAGCGGAACGTATGGTTTTGGGCGCCAACCAAGTGTATAGCAGTGGCAATGTAGTTACCATGCCTTCGGGCTCTTTCCGCAACGGTAATATCATCGTGCCCATCTTTACCGAGCGCAATGGCTACCGCTTAAAAGATTATCACCGGCTTGATTTATCCTTAACCCTGGACCGCAAAAAACGAATTGGCCAAAAATACGAATCCAGCTGGAACTTCTCGGTATTTAATGCCTATGGCCGCAAAAACGTGTTTTCGGTGCAGCTAGACCAAACCGAGGATACACCCTCCCGGATAGATTCAAAAGAAATATCCATTATCGGTTCGGCAATACCCGCGGTTACTTACAACTTCAAATTTTAAATTTAAACACAACCTTAAATCAACCTGATAAAATAAAGCCATGAAAAAATTTGCCCTTTTATTCTTCAGTATGCTGGCGCTGGTATTTACCAGTTGCGAAACAGTGGTAGACTTAGACCTGGAGCAGAGCAAACCTGTTCTGTCGGTAGAGGCCATTGTAACCGACCACCCTAATATGAATTTCGTGCAGTTGATTATGTCGGCTCCTTATGCCAAAAACCTAGAGCCGGCAGCCGTAACTAATGCCCAGGTAACTTTAACCGATAACGCCGGCAACAGCACGCCTTTATTACACGATGCCAACGGCAGGTATAAACCAACTGCTAGTTTTAAAGGAATACCAGGCAGAACCTATACCCTTACCATTCAGGCCCATAACCAAACGTATATCGCTACCTCGGTACTGAACCCCGTGCCGGTGCTGGATAAAGTAAAACAAGAATACGTGGATGGTAAAAACGATGATTATGGCCGCGAGAAAGGCTACTATATCTCCACCGCCTTTCAGGATATAGCTGGAGTAAGAAATTACTACAAGCTAAATATTCTGGTAAACGGGCAATTGAAGCAAGAGAAGTCTGAGGATATTCAGGTGACAGACGATCAATTATACGATGGCGCTTACCTGGATGATTTTAGAATATTTATTCCCTTCCAAAAAAATGATAAGCTGGAGATAAGTCTGCTATCGCTGACGAAAGAAGCTTATGATTTTTATGTGGCTCTGCACAGTTTATCTAGCCAGGGTGGTTTTTTGGGGCGCAATCCGGCTAACCTGCCTACTAATATCAGTAATGGCGCGGTAGGTTTCTTCTCAGCCAGTGCGGTTTCTGCCAAATCACTGGTAATGGAATAATTTTACTTAATAATTTAATTCTCAATCTAACCTTACAACTATGAAAACCCTTTTTGAATTATTGACAAAACCCATTGTGTATTTCTTATTGCTTAACCTCACGCTTAGTTCCTGTACATTTTATGATGAAGGTGATGATTTTGATTTTTGCCTGGATGGCAGAGGTGCGGTAGAAACAGCGCACCGGTCGGTTCGTGATTTTACCGGCATTGAGCTTAAAATAAAGGGCACAGTTTACGTACAGCAAGGCAATACTACCAAGGTAGAAATAGAAGCCCGAGAAAATCTGTTGTCGCACATCGAAACAAGGGTGTCAGGCAATACCTTGATCATTGATAATGACCGCTGCTTTAAATCAGGTCAGGATATTAATATTTACGTAACGGTACCGGATTTAAGAAAAGCTACCGTATCCAGCTCCGGAAAAATAATTAATAATGGAGAGCTGGAGGCAGGTAAATTAAATTTGACGGTATCGGGCTCGGGCGATATTGATTTGGAATTAGATGCTTCGGAAATCAAGTCAAATGTTTTGGGCTCTGGTTCTATTACGCTACATGGTCAGTCCGAGAAGCACCAGGTTAATATTGCGGGTTCCGGTAATGTGGCGGCTTTTGGTTTAGCAACGGTTAATACCGAAGCAAGCATTGCTGGTTCCGGCAAGGCATCGGTGCTGGTGGATGAAGAACTCGAGGTAAATATTATTGGCAGCGGCGAACTACGGTACAAAGGCCATCCCCAGGTACAAAAGAATATTACGGGTTCTGGTCGGGTAGTAAACGCTAATTAATATTCTCTTCTTAATCAGAGGTTATATAGAATAAGAAATTAAGAGATATTTACTTTGCAAACAAAGTGAATATTGAAGTTTTAAAAGTTAGTTTTAATAGCGTATTGACCAGCTTTTTACCTACAACTTCTTATTCTATATTATCTCTATTTGTTTAATTAAAAGTGAATATAAATACCATTATAGTTCTTAACAATTAGTGTAGCGTAATTTCATGAAAGAACCGTACCAAGAAACTTCTGTAGCAATAAAAAAGCTTCACTATTTATCGGGCATAATCATTACAATTTTTGTTGGCTTGTATTTATTTAATCATTTGTGGAGCATTTTGGGTGTAAACCAACACATTGCATTGATGGATACTTTACGACTCTTTTATCGAAACCTTTTAGTAGAAACCATTCTATTGTTTGCTGTTTTTATTCAAATACTCTCCGGGTTAAAACTTTTTAAGGCAAACAGAAACACATCCACTGCCCCTTTTGAAAAACTACACCATTGGACAGGATTTTATTTGGCAATATTTTTTATTATCCATGTGGGTGCGGTTTTAGGAGGACGGCATTTTTTACACCTGGATACTAATTTTTATTTTGGAGTAGCAGGTCTGAATTCATTTCCCTTCAGCTTATTTTTTATTCCTTACTATGGGCTTGCTATTATTTCCTTTTTCGGACACCTGGCTTCAATTCATGGCAAAAAAATGAAAAGAACCATTTTTAGATTAAATCCACAAAATCAGGCAACAGCCATTTTGGCAATAGGCCTTATTCTAACCATAATAATTTTTTATGGGCTAACAAACCACTTTAGGGGAGTAACCATACCGAAAGAATATAATGTACTCTTGGGGAAATAAAAACAAAAGATTAGGCATATCCAAAATCAATTCCGCCTAAGGATAATGCAGTTACAAACAATTAACAGTAATTAAATTAAAAAGATGAAGAAATTAGAAAGCAATATTTTAATCGATGCAAGTCCTGAAACCATTTGGCGGGTATTAACAGATTTTGAAAATTACCCCGCTTGGAACCCATTCATAAAATTAATAGCAGGAGAAAAGGAAGTTGGAAAAAGTTTAAATATATCTATAAAGCCACCTGGTAGTAACGGCATGTCCTTTAAACCGGTAATCCTGAAATTCGAACCGAGTAAGGAACTTAGATGGAAAGGAAAACTTGGGATGAAAGGCATATTTGATGGAGAGCATTATTTTATTCTCCAGCGAAATGGAAAGAATGCGACAAATTTCATCCAGGGCGAAGTATTTAGTGGCATACTGGTGTGGATGTTGGGAAGTACGCTTGATAAAACGGAAGAAGGTTTTAATCTAATGAACAGGGCATTAAAAGAACAATGTGAAAAGAAAAAAACTATCATCAATAATTTAGTATAGCCACAATAGCAGTGCTTAGTGGTAATTTTAAAGTCTCTTCTGCGCGTTGGCTTCGGACCAATGGACGATTACGCAGCCTGCCAATTCGCCAAAGTGGTTATACCAAAATCGTTTAACGTCCTCACAAACAAAAAACTTTTTCCACTGATATAGCTAATCTAGACCTGGAACGACATACCTATTATTAATATAAAAAGTAGTAAATTCAATATAAGCGTAACAATCATG